>JADYZQ010000022.1 GCA_020853015.1 Deltaproteobacteria bacterium | reverse complement strand
TGGTCGTGATCTGCGCCGGCACCACCGGCTACAACGCGACCCTCGACCTGCGCTACCACTGGATGCGGCAGAAGCGCTTCCAGGGCTCGCACTTCGCCAACGACAAAGAGGCGAAAGGCTTCAACGATCTGGTGCTGGAGGGCAAGGCCGATCCCTGCCTAAGCCGCACCTGGAAGTTCAGCGAGACCGGCGCCGCCCACCAGCTGATGCGCGAGAACAAGCACCCGCACGGCAACATGGCGATCTTGGTCAACGCCAAGAAGGAAGGCTTGAAGAACCTCGAGGAGGCGAAGCAGGCCTAGGCCTTTTTTCGAGTCGATTTAGGCCGCTTCGGCTTGGCGCCGGAGCGGCCTTTTTATTTTTTTTGATGTCTTTTGGCCCAAGCCTTTAGAAACTGACGCCGGTCGGGAATGGCGGTATGATCGGCGCCGGAGCTTTTATGAAAAAAGTATTTTCCGCATTGCTATTAATGATTCTCGCCGCGGCCCTCCTGGTCGCCTACCAGTGGCGCCGCGCGGCCGACCGTCTCGCCGCGGCCGCGCGCGGCGGGGCCTACCGCAGCCTCGGGATCAAGCTGGAGATCGCCCCCGGTCGCGGCGGCGTCCAAGGGATGTTTCGGCTCAGGCCCTACGTGGAGATCCCGCAGGTCGTGCTCGACTTGAGCGCCTGGGGGCTGGCGGGCCCCGTTCCGCTCGGCTCGGCGCGGCTTTCCACCCAGCTTTGGAAAAGCTCCGGCCTCCTGCTGGTGCTGGAGCCCGGCGGGGTTCAGAGGGACGGCTTCGAGGCGAAGCGGGTGGCCTTCGAGCTGGCCTTGCCCGACCTGATCCTGGGCCTGCGCTCGGAGGCGATCGTCTTTCGCGATCCCGGCGCGGGGGAGACGCTGACCTTGCAAGAGCCTTGGCTGCAGTTGGGATCCCGCGAGGTCCCAGTGCCCGGCAACCTCCACCTTCGCATCGAGGGCGTCGTGCACGCGAAGGAGCGGGAAGGTCGCCCGCCGCAGGAGGTTCGTCTTGGGGCCCTCGAGTCCGGTTACACCACCGAATTAAGCAGCGGCGGCGAGCGCCGTTGGAATTTTTTTCACCGCGGGCAGGGCGGGGGTTATCTGCTTCCGGAGGGGAAGGGCGAGATCGGCGCCTGGAGTCTCCGGGCCGAGGGCCGCTTCGCCGACCTCCCTTGGGAGCGCTGGAAGTCGCTGGGCGCCGACTGGGCGCGGCTGCTCGGGGCCTTGCCGCTTTCCGAATCCCCGCCTTCGCCGGAGACGCGGCCGGCCTACGAAGCGATGGTGGAGACGACCGCCGCCTTCCTCCTCGACTTGAGCCCGCGACTCGAACGCATGGAATTCCGCTGGGCCGGGCTCAAGGTCGGCGACGAGGCGAGGCACGCGCGTTTTTCGATCGAGCCCCTGGAGGTGGAAGCGCGCGGTTCGGAGGACGCCCAGGGCCTGGCGACGGAGGCGAAGGCCTCCTTGAAGCGGTTCGAGGCGGAGTTCAAGGGGCAACGCTTCGAGATCTCCGACCTGGCTTTCGTGCAGAAGGGAAGGCTCAAAGGCGTCACCTACCGGGACTGGCTGAATTATTTTATCGAGTATTACGCGGCGACCTTGGCCTTAAGCCGCGACCCGCAAGCTTGGCCCAGCCGGATGGGCGCCCTTTACGGCGCCTACCTCGCGCAAATGCCCGACGAATTGTCCGGGGAGCTGCGCTTGGGCAAAATTTTCTTTCAAGGACCGCGCTACCGCACCGAGCATCGCGGCGCGACCTTGAGCTACGAGATGGGGGAGGGGCATTGGTCCTACCGTTTGAAGGACGATTTCGACTCGGTACTTCCGCTCGACCCCGACAAGAGCATCCGTCAAGGCAAGATCGATCTGGATTTCGGCTTCGTGGTGCCTTGGGGGGAGTTACTGCGCTATGTACGGCAGCGGCACCGCACACCGCAGCCCGAATCTATGCCTTCGCTCGCGCAAGTTTTTACCGGCAAGGATTCGGGGTTGGATTGGAAGTGGCGCGTGGATTTGGGGACGAGTCTCTTCGCGCTGCAATTGGATATTAAGCTTTCGGCCGATGCCGGCAGTCTTGCGGATACGGTAGCCCCGGCGATGGGGCTGACCGCGGGGGACATGAAGGAGGCGGCGCCGAATTTGGCTCAGGATGCGTTTCGCGCGTTGATTTCGGAGGGAAGTGTCGATTTTCGTATTCAAATCGATCGGCTCTCAAAGCTGCAGTCCGCGCTGGAGAAATTATATTCCGGCGCTTCGATGGGGTTGGTGATCCTGGGACCCTACGTCGAGGTTGATGCGAAGTCGGATTCGATGAAGTCCAGGTTGCAAGTGGAAGGCGGGCAAATGCTACTGAATGGAAAGAAAAATTCCGCGATCGAATCCTTGCTCAAAAAAAGTTTTCGATAAGGTGCAAAAATAATTTGCCAAAGAATGGGTTCTGTCTCAAAATCAGTTCACACTTAATTTAATTTTTAACCGGTAAGGAAGGTTTGATTCAAATAAGAAGCCTCGGCATGCTTCTTTGGACATGCCAAGCGTGCGGGCTCTTATTTTAAACACCTTCCTTTCTTATGATTAGCGGTTCTACTGGGGGATGGTAATACGAGCTCTTGCGGGGCCTCTCGCGCGCCGTTTCGCCTTTCTTCATTAGATCTCAAATAAAGCGGGTTCTTGATGCGAACCAGCGCGGGCGGAGGTGTCCCTGTGCGCATTGTCGGGGATTTTTCCCATTCTAAACGGTTTTTCTCAAAATTAGGTCTTTTCCGAAAGGATGTTGCCATGCAGTTCTTCAAAGGCGGCGCTCTCGCCCTTCTGACGTTTTTCTCCGTCTTCATCGCCGATAACGCGTCGGCGCAGGTGGCGCCTCCGCCTTTCGAGGACTTGGCCATCTACCAACGCGTCACCAGCATCGACGGAGTGCCGGTTCCGGACGGAGGAGCGACCGACGCGGCGGTGGGATCGACCGTCGTGTTCACCGCCACCATTGAAAACCGTTTCGACGTCGCCGGGGTCGGCCTGGCGACGATCAACACCCAAGTGCGGGAATTGTTTTCGGGACCGTATAATTTACTTTCCGCGGTTCCTTCCCAAGGTTCCTGTCCCACGATCACGACGCCGGCCAGCAACGTGACCGAGGTGGAGTGCGATCTCGGCGTGATTCCCGCCTTCGGCACCGCGACGATCGTCTTCACCGGCGTCGTGGAAGCCGACGGGCAAATCGACAAGATCGGCACCGTGCAGGATTTCTTCCCCATTAACCTGGGTCAGACCACCATCAACGTCCCCATCGCGGACTTGAATCCGCTGGACAACGTCGCGGTGGCGAGCGTGGTCGGCGGAACGGCCGCTTCGGCGCCCGCCAACCTGGTCGTCACCAAGGTCGCCAACAACCTGACTCCCGTGGTCGGGGTGGATACGGTCACTTGGGGCGTCGCGGTCCTCAACCTGTCGGGCGTTCCGGTCAGCAATATCATCGTGACCGACGTCACTTTCGGCGACGTCACCATGGGAACCGCCGCCGGCGCCGGATGGGTTTGCGCCAGCTTCCTGGGCTATCCCGTCAGCAATTATCAGTATTGCATCCATCCCGGCGCCGTGGCGCCGGGGGCCGCTACCGCCCCGATCTTCGTGACGGGGACGCCCAATGCGGCCGGGCCGATCGCCAATATCGCTTCCGCGACTCCGCTCGGCTTCACGGAAGTCCTGCCGACCGACAATTCGGCGGTGGTGACCGTGATGGCCGTCGACCAACCGGCGCAGGTGGCGGATCTTTCCATCACCAAGAGCGTGAGCGATTCCAATCCCAGTCCCGGGGACACGGTCACCTTCAACGTCACGGTGACCAATTCCAGCGGCGCGACGGCGAATAACGTCGTCGTGACCGACAAGATCTCCGGCCCGCTGGACTTGGTGCCCGGAAGTCTGCCGGCCTTCTGCTCCGCGGTCGCCTCCCCGGACGCCAATGTCGACATTATCCGATGCACGGGCAACCTGGTCGCGGGAACCTTCGCCTTCAGCTATCAAGCCCAGGTGCCCGCGGCAGGCTTCGGACAGACCGACAACATCGCCTGCATCGCCAGCGCCGACGTCGACGACCCCGACCTTTCGAATAATTGCGCCGTTTCGAGCACGGTCGTCTTGGATGTCGGCGATCCGGAGGCCGATTTGCGGCTCACCAAATCGGTGGTGGGGACTCTCACCCCGCAGGTCGGCGATACCGTCGAATACGAATTCCGGGTCCGAAACCAAAGCGCGACGGAAACGATTCCCGCAGGCGGAGCGCGGGTGACCGACATCACCGTCGGGGCCATTTTGATGGACAACGTCCAGGCGAGCGGAGCTTGGACCTGCGCGCCCGCCGCGGTGCAGCCCGGCGCGAACCCGCCGATTCCTCCCGGAAATCCCCGGGTCATGACTTGCACCAACAATAATTCCATCCTTCCCAACACCACGCAGCAGTTCCGGATCAATGGAACGGTGGTGGCTCCGGGCGGCCCGATCACGAATACCGCGACGGTCATTCCCGCCGATTTCTTCGACAACGACCTTTCGAACAACACCGAATCCGTGACCTTGTTGGCCTCCACCGACGCCGCTTCGGCCGACATTTCCGTCACCAAGGAATTCACCGGCACCGCCGCCACGGTAGGCGCGGGGAACGCCCAGTTTACGGTGACCGTCCGAAACAACGGTCCGGAAGTCGCTCCTCTCGGCAGCGTTCAGCTGACCGACATCACGACCGGACCCATCGCCAACCTTTCCTTCGCCAGCGGCCAATTCAGTTGCGCCTTGAACGCGGCCAATCCCAAGCAGGTGGATTGCACCTCCAACGTGGCCCTGGGAGTCGCGGCGACCGGAACGGTGGTCATTACCGGAGATATCGTCGCCGGAGGAATCACCGATCAGATCGACAACGTCGCCACCGTTTCAAGCCCGCTGTTGAACGACGCGAATCTCTCGAACAACACCGCGGTGGCCAGCGTGATCCGCGGTTCCAACTTGGTCGACCTGTCGATCACCAAGTCGGTGGACCTGCCCCAGTCGGAGGTGGGCGACACGGTCACCTACACGCTCAATGTGACGAACAATGGCGCCGTTTCCGCCACCAACGCGATCGTCACGGATATCGTCTCGGGTCCGATCACGATGAATGCGGCTTCGGTCACCGCCGCGGGTTGCTCGATCGTTTCCACCACCCCCTCCGTGACCGTCATCGCCTGCGACCTGAACGCCCTGGCGCCGGGGGCCGCCGCGCCCATCAGCTACCAAGGCACCGTGACCGCCCTGGGTCAGGTCGACAACATTGCGTCCATCGACGACCTCGCCGACGGCGCGACTCCGGCGACCGTCGATCCGAACACCAGCAATAACAGCTCGGTGGCCAGCTCCGTCGTTGGGGATCCCGCCCTGCCCACGACCGACGTCCAAGTTTGGAAGGAAGTCACCTCCGTCGGCACCGATGTCGGCGATCCGATCGAATTCACCGTCCATGTCCGCAACAACGGGCCGGCGGCGATCCCGGTCGGAGCGCTTCAAATCACCGACATCACCAGCGGCCCGATCACCCTGCCCCTGAGCACGACCGGATCGGGTTGCGTGGTCAGCGTGGTCAATCCGCGGCAAATCGATTGCAGCGCCTTCGGGGTGGCTTTGGCCGCGGGCGCGGAGACCACATTCACGGTGAGCGGCGTCATCGGAGGCACGCAGCAAATCGACAACGTGGTGACCGTTTCCAGCAGCCAATTCAACGATTCCAATCTTTCGAACAACACCGCGGTCGCCAGCGTCAACGGCACCGCGCCGGTCCAATTCTCCGACTTGCGCCTCCTCAAGAGCGCTTCGGCGAGCCAAGTGCAGGCCGGCGATCCCGTGACCTTTACCGTCTCGGTCACCAACCTCAACACCCAGCCCGGCGCGGTTCCGGCCACCAATTACCGCATGGTGGATACCATTGTCGGGGACTTCACCCTGACCTCCGTGCTGCCTCCTCAGTGTTCCTTGAGCGCCCCGGCCCCGGGTATCCAGGCGATCATCTGTAACGTCCCCAATATCAACGTCGGGGCCACTCAGACCTTGACCTATACCGGCACGCTCAATTCGCAGGGAGTGGTGACCAACACCGCTTCGGTGTCCATGACCAGCGCTTCCTCTTCGGTCGATCCGGCCGCCTCGAACAACGCCGTCGCGGTCTCCGTCCTGACCGTGACCACGGTCTGCGGCGACGGGATCCAAGAGGGATTCGAGCAATGCGATGACGGCAACACCGCGTCCGGCGACGGCTGCTCGTCGACCTGCCAACTGGAAGGCGTGGACCTGTCCGTCACCAAGACGGTCAGCGCGGCCCAGGCCGAGGTCGGCGACGTGGTCAGCTATACCGTCACCGTCACCAACAACGAGCCTCTGGGCGGGAGCTCGACCGCCAATACGGTCCTGACCGACCTTATTTCCGGCCCGATGATCAACCTCGCCAATGTCGTGGTGTCGGCGGGAACCTGCTCCGCGCCGCTCAACCTCGGTCCGACCCTGAACCGGATCGACTGCGCCCTGGGCTCCTTGGCGCCTCAGCAAGTCGTCACGCTCACCTACGAGGGCGAGATTTCCGGGGTCGGCCAGATCGACAATATCGTCTCCGTCGACGATACGGACTCCGTCAGCGGCGGGCTCGCGACGATGGATCCCAATCTTTCCAATAATTCGGCGGTAGCCAGCTTGATCGGCACCGACCCCGCCCTGCCGGACGGCGATCTGGCCGTGACCAAGGTGGCGACCGATACGACCGTCGACGACGGCCAGCAGGCGGAATTCACGGTAACCGTCACCAACAACGGTCCGGATATGCCGGTCGGCTCGCAGATCCTGCTCACCGATCTGCCCAGCGGTTCCTTCGTGCCGGGATCGGTAACGATCACTTCGAATCCGGGAGGCTGCGCCGTGGTCGGGGACCAGGTGCAGTGCGCCATCAATAACGCTTTGCTCTCGGGAGCCTCCCTTAACTTGGTTCTCGAAATGACCGTGGACGGCGACGGCCCCATCGTCAACGTGGTCTCGGTGGACAGCCCGAGCATCAACGACACGAACACCTCCAACAACACCGCGGCCGCGCCGGTCAACGGCTCGATTCCGGTGAATTCCGCCAATATCCGGGTCATCCAGACGGTCAGCCCCGCGCAAGCCCAAGTCGGCGATCCGGTCACCTTCACGGTGAACGTCGCCAACGGCGGTCCGGACGACGCGACCGACGTCAGCCTGCACAACATCATCACCGGGCCCTTCCAAATCAACTCGGTGACTCCTGCCGGCGGCGCGACCTGTAATGCGGTCGTTTCCTCGGGTCCCGGCGAGCAGCGCATCAACTGCGTCGGCGACTTGAACGACGGACAAAACTACGTCGTCACCATTGTCGGCGAAGCGACGGGGCAGGGCGTGATCAACAATTCCGCCACGGCCTCGCCGCGGGGCAGTTCCAATTTCACCGATCCTCGTCTCGCCAACAACACGGCCACGGCCGGTTTCTTGGCGGTGGATTCGGTCTGCGGCGACGGTTTGGTCGAGGCGGGCGAGCAGTGCGACGACGGCAACACGACTCCCGGCGACGGTTGCAGCGATACGTGCCAGTACGAGGCGGTCTGCGGCGATGGCCTGCAGGAGGGCCTCGAGCAGTGCGACGACGGCAATAACCTGCCGGGCGACGGTTGCGACGATCTTTGCCGTCTCGAGACGGTCTGCGGCGACAACCTGCAGGAGGGTGTCGAGCAATGCGACGACGGCAATACGGCCCCGGGCGACGGCTGCGACGAATTCTGCCGCCTGGAAGGCGCCGATCTCAGCGTGGTGAAGGCGGTCGATCGGGCTCAAGCGTCGATCGGCGACACGGTGACATTCACATTGACGGTGACAAACACCGGGCCTCGTTCCGCCACCAACGTCGTGGTCACCGACCAGCTGGTGACCGGGCCCAACACCTTCACGATCACCGCGATCACGCCCAGCACCGGTTCTTGCACCCCGGCGACGCCTGCGGTGGCGGGCTCGGTGGTGATCAGTTGTAACCTCGGCCAAATGGACCCGAGCGACGTGGAGACCGTCATCGTCGTCGGGACCGTCGACGGCCTGGGTCAGATCGACAACACGGCCAGCGTGGCGGACACCAACAGCCCGCAGGGCGGGGCGGCCCAGGTCGATCCCAATCCCTCGAACAACGTCTCGGTGGCCAGCGTCAACGGCACGGCCGCCAACGTCGACCTCTCGATCACCAAGACCTCGAGCCTGGCTCAAGCCAACCAGGACCAGGATGTGACCTTCACGATCACGGTCAACAATCCGGGCGTGGCCAACGCTCAGGGTGTGGTGATCACCGATACGATCGACGGACCTTTCACCATCAACACGATCGCTTTCGCGGCGGGCACCTGCGCGCCGGCCACTCCGGTCGCCTCTCCGGCGACGATCGTCTGCACGCCGACGGCGGGCGTCCTGCCTCCGGGCGCGACGACCATCACCATGACCGGCCGGATTTCGGGCGAGGGCCAGGTGGATAACACCGTGTCCGTCGACTCGACGATCACCAGCGATTCCAACCAATCGAACAACACCGCGGTGGCCAGCGTCATCGGCATCTCCCGCAACACCGACCTAAGCGTCACTAAAACGGTCGATTTCCCGCAGGCCACGGTCGGCGATACGGTCACCTTCACGGTGGTCGTGACCAACCTAGACCCGGTGAACAACGCCGAAGGCGTCCGCATCACCGACATCGCGACCGGGCCAATGGAAGTGCAGTCGATGGCTTTCACCGGCGTCATCGCCGGGACCTGTACGCCTTCCGCGGCGCTGCCGGCCTCGGCCATGCCCTTCCTGACCTTCGTCTGCATCCCGACGGCGGGAGAGATCGGGCCGGGCGGCGACGTCGAGATCACCATGACGGCGATCGTCACCGGCGAGGGCCAGATCGACAACACTGTCTCGGCCGACGCCACGATCACCCACGATAACGATCAGTCGAACAACACGGCGGTCTCCAGCGTCAACGGCGCCGCTCTGGCCGACCTGCGGGTGACCAAGACCGTCACCAACGGGCCGATCTTCAACATCGGCGACACGGTCAGCTTCGACATCGAGATCGAGAACCGCGGCCCGAACGACGCGACCAACGTTACCCTGACCGACATGCAGCTCGGCGGCCTGTCCTTCGACGCGCCTCCGGCCGGCTGTACGGTCGCGGGCAACAATATGACCTGCGACGTCACGCCGTTGCTCGCCTCGGGCAACACCATCACGGTCAGCTACACCTCGACCGCGAACGTGGCGGGCCTCTGGTCCAATATCGTGACGGTCTCCAGCGACGTCGAAGACAGAATCATGTCGAACAACACGACCTCGGCCAACGTCAGCGTCGGCATCCTCGCCAACACGGCCGACTTGGAAGTCACCAAGACCGCGGACGTCGCCGAGATCACCCAGGGCGGCGATGTGAACTACACGATCACCGTGACCAACAACGGTCCGGACGAGGCGACCGACGTGGTGCTCAACGACTTCATTGCCGGTCCCTTCGACTCGGTAAGCAATATCCAGATCAACCCCGTGGTAGGTAGCTGCAGCGAGCTGAACGGCCTGCTGACCTGTACGGTGCCTTCCGTGCCGAGCACGCCGGGCTTCAACACCTTCACCGTGACATACACGGTGACGACCGACGCCTCGGGCGCGATCAGCAACTTGGCGGTGGTGGCCGGAGCGGTCTCGGATCCGATCCAGGAGAACAACTCCGCGGCTTACCAAGTCAACGTGGTCGACGCCTCGGCCGACGTGAGCATCAGCAAGGTCGTCAATCCGAACCCGGGCCTGGTCGGCGACACCTTCACCTACACCTTGTTGGTGAGGAACGCCGGACCCGACACGGCGCGCAACGTCATCGCGGTCGACCAGATCTCGGGTCAGTTCGACAACGTGACGGCCAACGCCTCGACGGGCTCCTGCGCGGTGGCCTCGCCGCAGGCGGGCGCCAGCACGGTGACCTGCGAGCTGGGTGACATGGCGAACGGCGCGGAGGTCACGATCACCGTTTCGGTGACCGGCGACGGCCTGTTCTCGATCCTCAGCAACCTGGCATCGGCCTATAGCGACACCCACGATCCCGTGCTGGGCAACAACGCCGCCACGGCGGACACGATTCAGTTGGAGGGCCCGAGTCCGACCAATCAGCCCATCCTCGAGGGCAGCGGTGCCTTCGGAAAGGAAGGCGGCTGTTCGGTGAACGGAGTCTCGCAATCGCCTACGCCTTGGGTCGCACTGGCGGTATTGGCCTTGGCGACGGCCTTCGTTTTGCGCCGGCCGCGTCGGTATCGATAGTTGGGTTCCGTCTCCATGTTGATCCGTATTTCCAGCGGCCGGGGGCCACAAGCCCCCGGCCTTTTTTTGAAATCAGCCCGGTTTGGGCGCTTGACGAGGCCCCCAGGAAACTTCTATTAGCTCCCCGCGCCCTGAAAAAAAGGGCCTTGGGTTCCTTGGGCCCAATCGCATATCATTACAGGAAATGAAGGTCTAAGGGCCTGAAATTAGGAGGTTTTCGATGAACGCCAACCAAGTCCGCCCGGGCATGATCGTCGAGTGGGAAGGGCAACCGTATTACGTGATGGAGTCGATCCACCGCACCCCGGGTAACCTGCGCGCCTTCATGCAGATCAAGATGCGCAACATCAAGAACGGTAACCAGATCGAGCAGCGCTTCGCGACCTCGGACCGCATCGAGAAGATCCAGCTCGACGTCGCCAAGATGCAGTTCCTCTACCAAGAGGGCGAGGACTACCACTTCATGAACGTCGAAAACTACGAGCAGACCCAGATGAGCGCCAAAGAGCTCGGCGACGCCGTGAATTTCCTGCTGCCCGAGACCGTCATCGACGTGCAAAGCTACGAGGGCAAGGCCATCGGCATCCAGCTGCCCAAGACCATGGATTTCAAGATCATCGAGGCCGAGCCCTCCGTGAAGAAGCAAACCGCCTCGTCCAGCTACAAGACGGCCAAGATCGAGACCGGCCTTACCGTCAAGGTGCCGCCCTTCGTGGAAGAGGGCGACGTGATCCGCATCGACACCGAGACCCACGATTATATGGAGCGGGTCAACAAGTAGCCTTATTATTTTTTTTGGGAGAAGGCCCGTGCGCAGGAGGGCTTGGGCACCAGGCGATGTCCTTGGCTGAAATTGCCCGGGTCAAGCGGGTCGTGGCCCTTGTCCACCTGTCGGCAGGGCAGGATATCGATGTCCGCCAAGCAGGTATCCAGCTCGGCCGGATTGCCGGCGATGTCGCCGCCCTCGACCGACTCGGCCATTTGACCCAAGCTTTGACCGGGGGCTCCGCCGAAACTTTGCGCCAGGCCGGGCACTTCCTTCAGATCCGTCTCGCAATCGGCTGCGGATGTCGCGGGCTGACATTCCGAGACCCTCCGGCAGATCGTCGCCACGGCCAAAAGCGCGTCGTTCGACCAAAAAGCCTTCAGCGCGGGCTTGGCGAATTCCACCGTGAAGGTCGCTTCCACCGCTACGCCGTCCAGCATCAAGGTAACGGCCAATATTTCACCCGCCTCCGAAACCTGAAAATCGGCCTCAAAGTCGGTCTCGTCCGAAAAAAAGGCCGTCACCTGGACCTCCGCGCCCGAACCGGAGACCTGGCCCGCCGTCGCCTCGAAGGCGTCCTCCACGACTTGCGTCACCTCCGCCCCGCCGTTGTCCGCGAATCGGACCACGTAGACGTCCTGCCGGTCGACCGGGGTGAGCGTGACGACCTGTCCGCCCAGCTTGGGGTTTCCGACCTCCACGCCCGGATTCGAGGCGCAGGCCGGGACGAGGCAGGTGATGAGAAGGCAAAGGGCGTAAGTTAATGGATGGCGAAGGAAGGTCATGATTTCACCGGATGGCTGAGTTTGAAGAGTTGGAGGTTGATTTGCGCGACGAAGGTACGTGGCGCCTCCCTGTCTTGCTCCAAGATGGAGTGGAGCTTTTTGCGGAATTTTTGGATCTCTTGTTTGGCCTTTTGGAAACTCTTTTCGGAAGAGGCGATAGTGAGGGCGGAAAATTCGCGGTCGGAGGAGTCTTCCTGCATCACCGCCCGGGCCGCCAACCGGCACATCTGCTGGTGGAAGTTGGCCACCGACAGGGATTGGACCTCATCGGGAGTGGTGAGCATGGCCTCGAGGCGGCCCAGGTAGCCGGCAGCGGATTCCTCGAGCAGCCCGAGTTTTTTCAGCTCTTCGGCGGCCTGCTTGATGGATTTCCATTCCACCTGGGGGTTCATCCGCGCGTGGAGCCAGGCCAAATCCCTCTTTTCGCCGGCGTCGAGCCGAACCAGCTCGAGCATCGCCACATAATACCAGTGGGAGAAGAGGCGGTATTGCGCCGAGGTCAGGGGTTTCGCCGCGAGGAATTTCTTGTTCCGGCTCAGCTCGAGGAAGCGTTGGTTTTTCTCCTCGTTGGTCTTGGCTTGGTTGAAGCGAACCAGGGCGCGGAAATATTTCTTCTCGGACTCGTTCAGCTTGAAGCCGCGCGCGATCTTCTCGATGCCCGCCTCGGCGAGGTTGCGCTTTCCGTCCATCACTAATTTCAAAAAACCGGACGAGCTTAGGCCCGCCAGGCGGTTGAAGGACCGGAAGCTGAACAGGGGGTTCTTCTTTTTCAGCTCGGAAAAGCGTTGCCTCAGAAAACGCCGGTAATTGGTGAAATCGAAGACAGAGATCATTTTGAAGCTGTATGGCAAAAACAATTATTCATGGCAAGATCTTGTACGGAGATTCTCAGTTTTAAAATTCGCGACAGATTTTGTTTCCTCCAGAAAACACCTTGATCGCCGCTACATTGAAAAATCTTCTAAAAATAATTAGTATATTCATATAGTTATATGTTTGTTCGACGATTTATGCCGGCCCATGTCTGGGCGCCTAGGTCCGGTCGCTATTTCTCTTGTTTTTCCTCCTCGATATCGCCGACATCGCTATTACGGGTAAATTCTGAACATATAAATAATCGGTTCGTCCGCGACTGAAGTAGGTTCCGTCAGGCGCGAGCGGAACGAGCAAGGAGAAAAAACATGAAGGAGAGCAAGCGAAGCCGGGGGCTTCTCGCCCTGGCGGCTTCGATCGTTTGGACCATTGCCTTGGGTTATGTCCAGGTAGCCAAGGCGGATTCCTTTTCATTCACCTGCAACGACGGAGACCAAGACGGCGCCAACGAGCAATGCGAGGACTACAACAGCAACGACCATGACGGCTGCAAGTCGGACTGTAAGGTCAACTTCTGCGGCGATGGGGTGCTAAAGACCTCGGATAGCGATACCACAGCGGCCAATGGCATCGCCGATGCACAGTTCTTCGCCCCGAATGTCCAGCAAGCCAACGAGGAGTGCGACGACGGCAACACCTTCGACGGCGACGGCTGCTCCAGCACCTGTGTCGACGAAGTGCCCGGCGCGGTCTGCGGCAACGGCATCATGGAGACCGGCGAGGCCTGCGAGGACGGCAATACGGATCCGGGCGACGGCTGTGACGCCACTTGCCAATTGGAGGCCGATACCTGCGGCAACGGCCTGAAGGAAGGTTCCGAGGAATGCGACGACGGCAATAACTTCTCGCAGGATCTCTGCAAGAACAACTGCACCAAAAACACCGCGGCCCCGGCCGGCTTTGCCTGCGGCGACGGCAACATCGACGTTCCGCCCGAATCCTGCGACGACGGCAATACGACCGACGGCGACGGCTGCTCCAACTCCTGCGTCGACGAGACGCCCGGCGCGGTCTGCGGCAACAGCATCATCGAAATCGGCCAGGGCGGCGCCGAGGAATGCGACGACGGCAACACCGACAACGGCGACGGCTGCTCCTCGACCTGCGACCTGGAAGCGGCCGCGGTCTGCGGCGACGGCGTGGTGGCCGGGGCCGAGGCCTGCGACGACATGAATGCTGACAACGGCGACGGCTGTTCCTCGGCCTGCGCGGTCGAGGCCGGCTTCAGCTGCTCGGGTTCCCCGAGCGTCTGCGTGCCGACCGGCGGCGTGACCTGCGGCGACGGCGACGTCCAGGCCCAAGAGCTGTGCGACGACGGCAACACCTCCAACGGCGATGGTTGCTCCTCAGCCTGCGAGGTCGAAACCGGCTTCGATTGCTCCGGCGAGCCCAGCGTCTGCGGCCCGCTTTGCGGCGACGGCTTGGTTCTGACCGGCGAGGCCTGCGACGACGGCGACCTGGACGCCGGAGACGGCTGCTCGGACACCTGCACCGTCGAGGGCGGTTTCGTCTGCTCCGGCGAGCCCAGCGTCTGCGAGACCGACGGTGACGGCGACGGGATCGGCGATTCCGGCGACAATTGCCCCGGCGTCTCCAATCCGGGCCAAGAGGATGCCGACAACGACGGCGACGGCGACGCCTGCGACAATGACGACGACAATGACGGCATCCCGGACGGCGACGAGAATCCCGGCTGCGAGACCGATCCCGATCCTGCCTGCGGCGAACCGGACGGCGGAGGCGGGGATTCGGATTCGGACGGGGACGGCATCCTCGACGGGGATGAGAACCCGGGCTGCGAAAACGACCCGGATCCCGCCTGCGGCGAAGACGCGGGCGGAAATGACGACGGCGGCGCCGTTGAGGAAGAGGGCGGGGGTTGTTCCCTGACCGCCTCCAGCCAAGGCGCCACGAGCTTTTCTCTAATAGGTTCCTTGCTCCTCGGAGCGGGGTTCCTGGTAAGGAAGCGCCTCAGCATCTAAGCAGGATCTTCCAGGGAGGCGAGAGGCAGGGGGTTTTCCCCCTGCCTTTTTTCTTGCCTAAACGGCGATTCGCAGTCATGATTTCAAACCCTTTCCCAGGAGGACCTCGCAATGCCCAATCCCGATTCCGGCTCCAACAAGAAGATCATGGACTGTCTCAACCGCATCTTCCAAAAGGAGATGTCCGGAATTCACCGCTACCTGCATTACTCCTTCATGATCATGGGCCATAACCGGATCCCCATCCAAAAGTGGTTTCGCGACAAGGCCAACGAGGGCATGATCCACGCCGTTCAGATCGGCGAGAAGATCACCGCCCTGGGCGGGCACCCCTCGCTCGAGAGCGCCCCGGTCCCCGAGACCAAATCGCACAATATCGACGATATCTTGAAGGAAAGCCTCCAGTTCGAGCAAAACGCCCTGGAAGACTATATCCAATTGGTCAAGCTGTCCGGGGAAGACATCGCTTTGGAAGAGATGGCTCGCGATTTTGTCCGCCAAGAGACCGAGCACCTCGAAGAAGTCGAAAAGATGCTACGGAAAAATAAATGAAGCGCCTGAGCGGCCTGCTCTTCGTGGTGGGCCTATTCGTATTCGCCGCCGTCATCTTGATCCTCGAAAGGCCCACCGGCACCTTGCAAGGCCGGATCGTCGGCGAGGACGGGCGGCCCATTGCCGGGGCCCTTGTCAGTCTCGACGATTATCCCGTCGCCCGAAAGGCGCGCAGCGACGCGGATGGCTTGTTCCGCTTCGATCAGCTTCCCATCGGCAGTTATTACGTCACCGTCAGCCGCCGCGGCTACCAGGGGGCCTATCTCCAAAACTACAAGATCACCGAGGGCGAGGTCGTCGCGCTGGCGAACGTCACCCTCAAAGAATTGACGCCCAATCTCTACGTCAGCGTCTGGAACAACACCAAGCTGCCCGACGAGAAAGTCGTCTTCACCGTCTCCGGGGCCAAGGTGGCCAACGTTCATTTCGAGGCCTACCGGGTCGATCTCGCCAAGTTCCTGGCCTCGGGCAAGAAGTTCGAGGCGCTCGAGAATAGAGAAGCCGATCCCAAGCAGTGGGCCGAGGTTTCCCTGGTGAAGGAGTGGGACGAGAAGATCCCCGAGGAGGACGTCCCCGAGTTCGACCGCAAGGTGAAGGGCCCGCTCGACGGGTCGGGCCTTTTTCTGATCCGCTCGACGGCCGCCAGCCTCGACCGCACGCAGGTCTTCACGAACAGCCTGCTGATCAACCGCACCGACCTGGGTTTCATCACCAAGCGCGACTCGACCAAGGTCCTGGTCTTCGCCTCGGCCATGACCAACCCCGCGCCCGCGGCCGGCGTCGAGGTGATGCTCTTCGAAGATCAAGGCGCCCAACGCAGCGCCCAGACTAACGCCGAGGGCGTGGCCGAGTTCGACGTCGCCGGAGTGGGCTCCGCCTACCTTTTCGCCCTGGCGGTCCAGGGAGGCGGCTATGCCTATGCCGTCGTCCCGGGCAGCTATGACGAGGGCGCGATGGAGGGCGGCGAAGGGGAAGGCGAGGGCGAAGAAGACGCCCAAGCCCAGCCCGCCGGCACCCGATTCCAGACCTTCCTTTATACCGAACGGCCCCTGTATCGCCCCGGGCAGAAGGTTTACTTCAAGGGCATCGCCCGCTGGCAGGACCGCGACGGCAATTACGCGATGCCTCCGACCGGCCCGGTCCATGTCAGCGTCGAGGACCCCAAGGGCAACATCCTTTGGGAGGACGACAAAGAACGCAACGCGATGGGCTCCTTCTGGGGCGACTTCGACCTGGGCGAAGAGGCGGATCTGGGCTTCTACCGGATCAAGGCCGAGGTCGGCGGCCAAGAGTTCTCGAAGGACTTCGAGGTCGACGAGTACCGCAAGCCCGAGTTCAAGGTCGAGATCCGGCCCGACAAGCCGCGCTACTTCAACGGCGACAAGATCCAGTTCCTGATCGACGTGCAGTACTATTTCGGCGCGCCGGTCGAGGCCGAGGTGGGCTATACGGTCTACAAGAGCGCCTACTATTACAGCGCCCCCGGCGAGGACTTCCTGCCCGACGTCTGGGGCGAGGGCGAGTACTACGGCGGCTACGGCGAGTTCGTCAGCGAAGGGAAGGGCAAGACCGACCGCCAGGGCCACTTGAGCGTCGAGGTCCCGACCGCGGCCTCCGACCAAGACCAGCGCTACACCCTGCGCGTCACCGCGACCGACATCACCAACCGCCAGGTCACCACCGAGAACAGCGCCGTGGCCACCGCGGGCGACTTCTACTTCCGCGCCGAGCGCACCGAGTTTCTCGCCCTGCCCAAGAAGCCCTACCCCCTCACCGTCGCGACCCGCGACTACGACGGCAAGCCGGTCTCCCGCTCCTTCGAGGTGCGCCTCGAGCGCGAGGTCTGGGACCCCGTCGCCTCCAGCTACGATTACAAGAAGGAAGGCACCCTCAAAGGCGAGACGGGCGCCAACGGCATGACGGATCTCAAGCTCGAATTCAGCCGCGGCGGTTATTACCGCATCGTGATGAGCGGCAAGGACTCGGGCGGGCGCAAGGTGCGCTTCGACGACTTCGTCTGGGTCAGCGGCTCGGCGCAGGACAGCGAGGACTTCGGCCTGCAAAAAGAGCTGAAGATCGTCACCGACAAGAAGAAATACGAGGCGGGCGAGACGGCCAAGATCTTCCTGGTCGGCCCCAACAAAAACGGCCGCATCCTGCTTTCGGTCGAGGGCATGCGCATCTACCAATACCAAGTGGTGATTCTCGACGGCTTCTCCAAAGAGGTGCAGATTCCGCTGAAGGCCGAGTGGGAACCGAATATCTTCGTCAGCGCGACGACGATCGGCAAGAAAGAATATTACGAGGGCAGCGCCGAGCTGGCGATCTCGCCCAAAGAGCACTACCTCGACGTCGAAATCAAGCCCGACGCCCAGACTTACCGCCCCGCCGGCAACATTACCTATACAGTGGTGACCAAGGACATGCAGGGCAAGCCGGTGCCCGCCGAAATCTCGCTGGGCGTGGTCGACGAGAGCATCTACGCCCTGCGCGCCGACTCGACGGACATCAAGAGTTTCTTCTGGGGCCCGCGGACCAACCGCGTCTCCACCAACTATTCCTTCTCCGGCTACTACACCGGCGGCATCGAGAAGGAAGACCGCAACCTCCTGCGCCGCAACTTCAAGGACACCGCCTTCTGGCTGCCCGCGATCCAGACCGCGGCCGACGGCAGCATCGGCGCCACCTTCACCCTGCCCGACAACCTGACCACCTGGCGGGCGACCGTCCTGGCCCACAGCCCGGCGACCGAGGTGGGGCAGCAGATCAACAAGGTGATCGCCTCCAAAGAGCTGATCGCGCGCATCGCGACGCCGCGCTTCTTCACCGAGCGCGACCAGGTCAAGCTGAAGGCCATCCTCAACAATTACACCGACAAGGCCCAGACCCTGCGGGTCAGCCTCGGCGTCGAGGGCATCGACTTCGCCAACCCGAAGGACGGCGAGCCGACCAGCATCACCATCGAGCCTAAGGGCGTGGCGAGCTTCGACTTCACCGTCCTGCCTAAAGTGGCCGGCAGCGCCAAGGTCCAGCTCTTGGCGAAGAACGACCAGGTCTCCGACGGCGTCGAGCTGAAGATCCCCGTCCTGCCGCACGGCACCGAAGACCACCAATACGCGCAGGGCGAGATCCAGGCCGCGGGCCAGGCCCAGGTGAAACTCACCGTTCCGCCGCAAAACGATCCCAAGCGCAGCAAGCTCAAGGTGACGCTCGACACCAGTTTTGTCGCCCAGCTGCTGGGCCCTCTGGGCTACCTGGTCGACTACCCCTACGGCTGCGTCGAGCAGACGATGAGCCGCCTGCTTCCGGCCATCACGGTGTCCAACCTATACAGCTCCCTGGGGCTCAGCGATCCCATGCTCGAGAAGAAGCTCCCGCGCGTCATCGCTAAGGGCCTCAAGCGCATCCTGCGCTACCAGCACGCGGACGGCGGCTGGGGCTGGTGGAAGGACGACGAGACCGATCCCTTCATGACCGCCTATGCCCTCTACGGCCTGATCCGCGCCGAGCAGCTGGGGCAGAAGGTTCCGCCAGACGCCATCACCAAGGGCAAGGAGGCGCTGCAAAACCTGCTCAAGCAAGGGACGCTGACCAAGACCTATATGCTGGGGCCCGAGGCGACGCTCTACTACCTGCATTACGTGGCCTCGCTGGCCGGCATCAAGAGCAACCCGCCGATCCCGAAGGTTGAGGGCGTCAAGACCAAGCTTTCCCGCGCCCTGTTGGTGATGACCCTGATCAACCAGGGTAAGCGCGAGGCGGCGATGGAGTGGGTCGCCGATCTCGAACGCGCCGCGATCTGCGCGAACGCCCTTTGTCACTACAGCGACGGCGACACCAAGACCCAGACCTTCGGCCACGAAAATTACTGGCGCGACCCCGAACTGACCGCCTGGGTCCTCCAGGCCCTGATCGCCGCGGGCGGCGAAAACCAAAACCTCCGCGACTCGATGGTGCGCTGGCTCTTGACCCAGCGCCAGGGCGGGATGTGGCACCAAACCCGCGCGACCGCGACGGTACTCTACGCCTTGGCCGACTACGCCAAGGGCCTCCCGGGAGTGAAGGCCGGCGTCAACGCGACCTTGGCGCTGAACGGGCAGGAGCTGGAGAAAATCGCCGTGGCCTCGCCCCACTTCGTCCGCAACGTCGTCAGTCCGGCCCTCAAAACCGGCGACAACCAGCTGGGTATCGGCAACTTGCTGACGACGCCACTCTACTACCAAAGCGACCTGGCGACCTTCAGCCAAGAGGAGAGTCTGGCCCCCGTCGACAAGGGCATCCGCGTGAAGCGCGAGTATTTCATCCTCGAAGACCAGGGAGCGAACGACAGCGGGGCGCGGCTTTTCAAGGCCTCGCCCTGGAAGGGCAAGGTGAAGAAGGGCGCGACCGTCGGCGTGCGGCTCACCGTCGAGTCGGGCCAGGACTTGAGCTACCTGATCCTCGAGGATCCCTTCCCCGCGGGCTTCGAGATGCTCGACGGGATCCGCTTCGATCCCAACGCGGCCTACTATGCCGACTTCGAGCGCCGCGACGAGAAGATCGCCTTCTTTGCGAACTACCTGAACAAGGGAACGCATGTTTTCAACTACGCCCTGCGGCCCGAGCTGACCGGCCGCTTCGGCGCGATGCCGACCACCGCCTACGAGATGTACGAGCCCGAGACCCGCGGCTCGGGCGCGAGCGCGGTGCTCGAGGTGGAATAGGATTGCGATGCGCAGCCGATGGAAAAACC
>JADYZQ010000021.1 GCA_020853015.1 Deltaproteobacteria bacterium | reverse complement strand
GGTTGAGGAAATTGATCGGGATGGAATCGGGATCGATGTCTTTCAACTGAAAGATGAACTCGACCCGCTGCTCGACCGACTCGCCCATGCCGAAGATCCCGCCGCAGCAGACCTCGAAGCCCAGCTCCTTGGCGTTCTTCACGGTGGCGACCTCGTCCTCCCAGCTGTGGCTTTGGACGATGTTGGGAAAGTAGGAGCGCGCGGTCTCGATGTTGTGGTGGTAGTGGATCATCCCGGCCTCTTTGAGGCGCAGGAGGTCCTCGCGGCTCATCAAGCCGAGGGAGGCGCAGGTCTCGACGTCGGTCTGTTCGCGGATCTTTTTGATGGCGTCGACCATGGTGTCGAGCTCTTTTTGTTTGGTCATGCCGCGGCCGCTGGTGACGATGGAGAATTCGGTGGCGCCGAAGGACTCGGCCTCCTTCGCCTTCTCGAGGATCTTGTCCGCGGACATCAGGGGATAGACCGGCGCCTGGGCACCCTTATAGGAGTTGGACTGGGCGCAGAAGCTGCAGCTCTCGACGCAGGCCCCGCTCTTGGCGTTGACGATGGAGCAGAAGCTGATCTCGTTGCCGAAGGCGCGCTCGCGGAGGGACTTGGCGAGGGGCACAATTTTTTCAAAGAATTCTTCCTCACCCATCGCAAAGATTTCCCGCGCCTGATTTTCATCGATTCCTTGAAAATTCGATAACATAGCCTTCTCCATAGACCTGCTCGCCTATCCCAGGACAGGAACTTTGACAAGTAGGCCCGACCAAAAATCCCCAGGTTCCTTTTTAAGAAATATCCATTGTAATTTCATATGAATTTTATATAAATTATATATATATCTCTGGGATGAGAAGAAGAATCGAATGAATCTGAAAAAGCACGGCATCAGCTTCGAAGAAGCCCGGATTCGATTTTTGAAGGAAGTAATATTTTAGCCCCCGAGATCGCCTATTCCAAAGGGGAGGCAAGACATGCGGTCATCGGCAAACACCGAGGAAAATATTATGTGGGAATTTTCTCGGTAACCCCCGAGGGTTTCAGGATCATTTCGGTAAGGAGAGCAAGACATGAAGAAGAAAGCCAAGCTAAAAACAAAGGACTCTAGGGACTTCGACGAAAGGTTCGACGCGGGAGAGGAAACCATCGATTTCAGTTCCGGGGTGAAGACCGAAGGCCTAAGCAAGACGATCAAGCTGCCGCCAATGGACGTCCCCGCTTGGTTGGCCGCGGAAATCGAGCGTCTTGCGGCCCTGCAAGCAAACTCAAAGACGTCCGTCGTCCGCCAATTGCTGGTGGAGGCCATTGAGGCCAGAAAGCGGCGGGCCTCCTGATTTAGCCGGTTTGACAACCCCCCCAAAATCCCCTAGCTTCGCCTCCCCATGCCCAGAAAGGCCAAAATCGTCCGCAATACCAAAGAAACCCAGATCTCCGTCGAGCTCAACATTGACGGGAGGGGGAAGTACAAGGTCGACACGCCCATCCCCTTCTTGAACCACATGCTCGAGGCCTTCGCCAAGCACGGGCTCTTCGACCTGACCATCAAGGCCAAGGGCGACGTCCACGTCGACCTGCACCACACCGTCGAGGACGTCGGCATCGCCCTGGGCGAGGCCTTCACGAAGGCGCTGCGCGACAAGAAGGGTGTCCGGCGCTACGGGCACTTCACGCTGCCGATGGACGAGGTCCTGACCACCGTCGCCGTCGACTTCGCCGGGCGGCCCTGCATGATCTACAACCCCAAGCTGAAGGCCGGGCGCATCGGGACCTTCGACGTCGAGCTGGTGCCGGAATTTTTTCAGGGCTTCACCAACGCGGCCCTGGTCAACCTGCACGTCAACGTCTGGTACGGCCGCAACCGGCATCACATCGTCGAGTCGATGTTCAAGGCCTTCGCCAAGGCCGTGGACATGGCGACGCAGAAGGACGCCCGGGTGCGCGGGGTTCCATCAACCAAAGGGGCGCTGTAGGGGCCGTTCGCGAACGGCCCCTGCGGATTCGGTATGATCGCCATCCTCGACTACGACATGGGCAACCTCCGCAGCGTCTCGAAGGCCGTCGAGCACGTCGGCGGAAAATGCGCCGTCACCCGCGACCCCAAGCGGGCCGCGAAGGCGGATAAGCTCATCCTGCCGGGCGTCGGCGCCTTCAAGGACTGCATGGCCAATCTCGAAAGCTACGGCCTGATCGAGCCCATCCGCGAGTTCATCGCCTCGGGCCGGCCCTTCCTCGGCATCTGCCTGGGCATGCAGCTGTTGATGGACGAGAGCGAGGAAGGCGGCCGCCATAAAGGCTTGGGCATCCTGCCCGGCAAGGTTTTGCGCTTCTCCCCCGAGCTGGGCCTGAAGGTCCCGCACATGGGCTGGAACCGGCTGAAGCTGAAGGGCAAGCCGCGGCTGCTGGAGGGCATGGAAGGCGACTACGTCTACTTCGTGCACAGCTACTACGTCGCGCCCGAAAAGAAGAAGGCGATCGCCGCCGTCAGCGACTACGGCCTCGAGTTCGCGGCGAGCCTCGAGTCCGACAACATTTTCGCGACCCAGTTCCACCCGGAGAAATCCCAAAAGGTGGGCCTGGGCCTGCTGAAACGCTTCGTGAAACTATGATCCTATTTCCCGCCATCGACTTGAAAGACGGCAAGGCCGTGCGCCTCCAACAGGGCGACTACGACCAGGTCACCCAGTACTCCGACGACCCGCTCGCCCTGGCCCGGCGCTTCGCCGAGGAGGGCGCGAAGTGGATCCACATCGTCGACTTGGACGCCGCCAAGGCCGGCAAGCCCGTCCACCGCGAGCTGATCGCCCGCATCGCCCGCGAGGTCCCGGCCAAGCTGCAGGTCGGCGGCGGCATCCGCTCGGTGGCGACCGCGGGGGAATATATCGGCGATGGCGTCGCCCGGGTCGTGGTCGGCACCAAGGCCACCCAGGATCCGGAATTCCTGGCCGCCCTCGGCGCGAAATTTCCCGGTAAGATCGCCTTGGGCCTGGACACCAAGGCCGGCAAGATCGCCGTCCACGGCTGGACCGAGACCACCGGCCTCACCGTCCCGGAATATCTCCGATCCGCCCCGCTGGCGGGCGTCTACTGCCTGATCTTCACCGACATCGCCCGCGACGGGATGCTGAGCGGACCCAATATCCCCGCGCTGCGCGAGGTGATGGCCGCCAGCGAGCTGCCGGTCATCGCCAGCGGCGGGGTCTCTTCCCTGGAGGACCTGCGGGCCCTGGTGGCGATGGAAGACTGCAAACTGCTCGGCGCGATCACCGGCAAGGCCCTCTACGAGGGCAAATTCACGCTGCGCGAGGCCCTGAAGGCGGCCGAGTCCTGATATGCTGACCAAACGCATCATCCCCTGCCTCGACGTGAAGGACGGCCGCGTGGTCAAGGGGACCCAATTTTTGAATTTAGTCGACGCCGGCGACCCCGTGGCGGTGGCCGAGGAGTACGAGCGCCAGGGCGCCGACGAGCTGACCTTCCTCGACATCACCGCCAGCCACGAGAAGCGCGGCATCATCCTGGACGTCGTCGCCAAGACGGCGGAGAAGTGCTTCATGCCGCTGACGGTGGGCGGCGGCGTGCGCACGATCGAGGACATCCGCAACCTGCTGCACGCCGGGGCGGACAAGGTCTCGATCAACACCACCGCGGTCAACGACCCCGACTTCGTCCGCCGGGCCGCCGACAAGTTCGGCAGCCAGTGCATCGTGGTGGCGGTCGACGCCAAGCGCTCGCTGGACGGCTGGGAGGTCTACACCCACGGCGGCCGCACCCCGACGGGCCTCGAGGCCCCCGAGTGGTGCCG
>JADYZQ010000020.1 GCA_020853015.1 Deltaproteobacteria bacterium | reverse complement strand
TGATGCGCGCGGCGATCGCCCACAACGGCTCCTTCTTCAACACCCAGCGCATGATGCTGCAATACCTGAAAAACGCCTATTATATGTTCTGAATGGGAACCGAGGCCGAACATCCCCTCCTCTCCCTCGCCCGGGCCTACGGCTTGGAGACGGGCTACGTCGACGCGGAGGGCCTGCGGCAAGAGGCCTGCCCCGAGGTCTTGCTGGCCGCGCTCCGGGCCCTCGGGGCCTCGATCGCTTCGGAGGCCGGCGCGACGGAGGCCTTGCGCGCACGACGGCTGGAAGAAGTCCGGCGGGTCCTGGAACCCGTTTGCGTCCATTGGCAAGGCGAACCCCTGGAGATCGAGATCACCCTGCCGGAGCCGGAAGGGAAAAATCGCCTCCTGGCCGAGCTTCGCACGGAGGCCGCCGAGCGGCGCCGCTTCGAACTGGACCCCACGCAGGCCACGACGCTAGAGCGCGTGCAGGTCGAGGGTATTTTCTTTCTAAAACGGCGGTGGAGTTTCAAGGCGGCGCCGGGGCCCGGCGTGCATTCCATTCTGCTGGAGACGCCGGGACGCAGGCTGGAGGCCACGCTGATCAGCGCCCCGCCCCGCGCCTACGCGCCGCCCGAGCCGGAAGGACGGCGCTGGGGACTCTTCCTCCCGCTCTACTCCCTGCACCGGGAAGCCGAGGGCGGCGCGGGGGACTTCGGCGATTTGGAGGCCTTGATGGCCTGGACCCGCGACCAGGGCGGACATGCGCTCGGAACCCTCCCCTTTCTCTCGAGCTTCCTGGACGAGCCCTGCGATCCCAGTCCCTACGCCCCGGTGAGCCGCCTCTTTTGGAACGAGTTTTATTTGGACCTCGAGAAGATCCCCGAGCTGGCCGCCTGTCCCGAGGCGCGGGCCCTGCTTGGCTCTCCGGAATGGCAGGCCTTGCTCAAGTCGGCGCGGCAGGCCCGGCACGTCGACTACCGCGGGCAGATGGCGATGAAACGGCGCGTCCTGGAGCCACTCGCGCGGGCCTTCTTCGCCGACCCAAGCGCGCGCCGGACGGACTTGGAAGCCTTTCGGAAAGACCACTGCCAGGCCGAGGACTACGCCCGCTTCCGAGCGACGGAGGAGCGACAAGGGACGACCTGGCCCCAATGGCCGCAACGACTCCGCTCCGGGACCCTCCAGCCCGGCGACTTCGCGGAAGAGGCGCAACGCTACCATCTCTACGTCCAGTGGCAGGCCGAGTCGCAGGTCGCCTCCCTCGCACAGACCGCGCGCGACCTGGACTTAAGGCTGTACCTGGACCTCCCCTTGGGCATCCATCCTCAGGGCTACGACGCCTGGCGAGAACAAGAGCTCTTCGCCGCGGGCGTCTCCGTCGGCGCGCCGCCGGACGCCTTCTTCGCGCGCGGCCAGGATTGGGGCTTCCCGCCGCCCCTCCCCGAGCGCAGCCGCGCCCAGGGACACGCCTACTTCCGCGCCGCCCTGCGCCGGCCCTTGAGCGCCGCCGGGATGCTGCGCATCGACCACGTGATGGGGCTGCACCGCCTCTTCTGGATCCCCAAAGGCTTCTCTCCGCGGGAGGGCTGCTACCTGCGCTACCCGGCGGAGGAGCTCTACGCCCTGCTCTGCCTCGAGTCGCATCGCACCCGCTGCCTCTTGGTCGGCGAGGACCTGGGCACGGTGCCGCCGGAGCTGCGCCCCGCGATGGCCCGGCGCGGCCTCCTGCGCTGCCATGTCGCGTCCTTCGAGCTGCGCCCCGACGGCCAAGCGCCGTTCGGTGCGGCTCCGAACGACAGCGTCGCCAGCCTCAACACCCACGACATGCCGACCTTCGCCGGCTTTTGGGAGGGGCGCGACTTGGAGGACCGCCAGGCCCTGGGCCTGATGGACGAGGCCGCATGGACGCAGGAGACGAGGCGGCGGCGCGAACTGCGGAATGCCTTGGACACCTATTTTGGGTCGGGCGAGGCGGAGGGCGATTCCTCCCATCTTCAGGCCCTGCTTCACGGCAGCCTGCGGCACCTCGCCGCGAGCGAGGCCGCCTGGCTCCTGATCAATCTGGAAGACCTGTGGGGGGAACCCGAGCCGCAAAACGTCCCGGGCACTTCTTGGGAGCGGCCGAACTGGCTACGAAAGGCGGCTTATTCCTTAGATAATTTCACGGCTTTGCCACAGGTTCTTAAGGTGTTAAAAGAGATCCGTCGACGCCGCCCTTGAAAACTGACGCATCCGCCCCCTTTGCCGGTCTCCTGATAAATCTCATGTAATAATCCGCGAAAGGGCGTAAATTTCCTTATTCCCATTGGAAAGGAGGCCCCTGATGAAGAAACGTTCGCAAAAACGCAAGCCCGGCACCGCGAAGGCCAATCTCAAAAAACAATGGCAGGCGCACTGGAAGGAGATCTCCAAAAAATTCGACGAGGCGAAGCGCGAGGGCCGCCGCCTCTTTTCCTTGAGCAAGCGGCAATACGAAACATCCCTGCGCGACCTGGAACGGCAGCGAAAAAAGTTGCAGAGCGATCTGCGCCGCCTGGCCGGCCGCGGGGACCTGGCCTGGACCGACGTCAAGAAGGGCTTCAAGGCCGCGGCGAAAGACGTCGATCGCGCTGTTAAAAGGGCCGTCGCGGACTTCCGAAAGATTCCATAAACCGGAAAGTCTGGGAATTTCCTCCGATGCATCGCCCTGCTCCCGACGAAATCCCTAACGCCTTGGCCGAGGAGCACCTCCCCGAGGCGATCCGGCGCCGGCTCGCCCGAAAGAGCGGCGTCGGTTACTTGGGCGACGCGGTCCTGGGCGCGATCGACGGCTGCGTCACCACCTTCGCGGTCGTGACCGGGGTGCTGGGCGGAGGGCTTCCTGCCCAAGTGGCCTTGATCCTGGGCTTTGCCAACCTGGCGGCGGACGGCTTCAGCATGGCGGTGAGCAATTTCGAAAGGACCCGGAGCAACCGCGAATGGGTCGAAAAAACTCGCCGCATCGAGGAAGATCACCTCGAGCGCATCCCCGAAGGCGAGCGGGAGGAAATTCGCCAAATTTATGCCCGCAAGGGACTGCAAGAACCCACCCTTGGCCAAGTGGTGGCCGCCGTGACCCAAGACCGTAAGCTCTGGATCGACACCATGATCGCGGAGGAATACGGCCTGCCCCTGGAAAGCCCCGTCCCTTGGGTCTCCGCGACGACGACCTTTTTGGCCTTTCTGCTGGTCGGGGCGATCCCCCTGCTGCCCTTTCTCTTCCAAGCGGCCCCGCTGGATCGGCACTTCGCCTGGAGCGCGGGCCTGACCTTGAGCGCCTTTTTCGCGGTGGGCGTCCTGAAAGGCCGGATCTTGGGAAAAAATCCGCTGGCCGCGGGCCTGCAGACGGCCCTCTTGGGTGGAGCGGCGGCCTCGTTATCCTTTGCCATCGGTTACGGGCTGCGAGCCTTGGCCTATGCGCCGCCTCCCTGAAACCGATAAATCCGTCGACTCCCGGGGCCCGCTGCGGGAGAATGTCGGTGGAATCGCCGAGGGATCTATGCCCGGAAAACGTTCGCCTTCTCTGCACGTCTTGAAGCCCGCTCCGTCGCGGACGGAGCCCGCCTTTTTCGGCGAGCAGGACCTTTACCTGTTCAACGAGGGCAACCACGCGCGCCTCTACGAAAAAATGGGCGCCCAGCCTGCCGTGGAAAACGGGAACTCCGGGACGCGCTTCTCGGTCTGGGCTCCCGACGCCGAGTCGGTCGCGGTGACGGGAGATTTCAACCATTGGAACCCGAAGGCGAATCCCCTGCATCCGGTCGGCCGCTCCGGGATCTGGAGTGGCTTCGTCGCGGGGGTCGGTCCCGGCGCCCTTTACAAGTATCGCCTGCGCTCCCGCCACCATCGGCAGATCTTGGAGAAGGCGGACCCCTTCGCCTTCGCCGCGGAGTGCCCGCCCCGCTCCGCCTCTCAGGTCTGGGACTTGAGCTACCGTTGGGAAGACGAGGACTGGATGCGCGGCCGGGGATCTCGGCAATCGCTGCAGGCGCCCCTTTCCGTCTACGAGGTTCACCTCGGATCTTGGCGCAGGGGCGCTTCGGGGCCGCTTAGCTACCGCCGGCTTGCCGAAGAGCTCGTTGCCTACGTCCGCGACATGGGCTTCACCCACGTGGAATTCCTGCCGGTGATGGAACACCCCTTCACCGGCTCCTGGGGCTACCAGGTCACCGGATATTTCGCGGCGACCCGCCGCTACGGCGACCCGCAGGACCTGATGTTCCTGATCGACCGCCTCCACCAAAACGGCATCGGCGTGATCCTCGATTGGGTCCCCTCCCACTTCCCCGGCGACGCCCACGGCCTCGCCAACTTCGACGGCAGCGCCC
>JADYZQ010000019.1 GCA_020853015.1 Deltaproteobacteria bacterium | reverse complement strand
TTGACATATCGAGCATTTAGACTCACTCTTGCGGGCGGCACCGGCAAAGCCGCCGCGAGGCCCAGAGAGGGAAGGAAGCCGTGGAGCGCTTGGGAAGCACATTTCGGGACAAAGCCGGCCGCCGCCTGCGCCTCGCCTTCGCCTTAGGCCTCGCCCTCGCGGGACTACTGAGCGCCTGCGAGGTCCAGGCCCCCAAAGACCCCTACACGCTGATCTACCACCTGGGCAGCGAGCCCGACACGCTCAACCGCATCACCGCGACCGACGCCTAC
This sequence comes from Deltaproteobacteria bacterium, assembly GCA_020853015.1. GTDB lineage: Bacteria > UBA10199 > UBA10199 > DSSB01 > DSSB01 > DSSB01. The sequence goes on along the minus strand of JADYZQ010000019.1, from coordinate 4,635 downwards.
GAGGGCCGCATCAACGGATTTGTCTTCGACAGCCTGATCGAGCGCGACAACGCGACGCTCGAGTTCAAGCCCAAGATGGCGAAAAGCTGGGAGGTGAGCGACGACCAGCTGACCTACACCTTCCGCCTGCGCGACGACATCAAGTGGCACGACGGCAAACCCTTCACCGCCGACGACGTCCTCTACACCTTCCAGAAGATCATGGACGAGAAGGTCGACGCGCCCCACATGCGGGTCTATTACAAAGACGTCAAAAACATCGAGAAGCTCGACGACTACACGGTGCGCTTCACCTACGCGATCCCCTACTTCAAGGCCCTGGAATTCGTCGGCGGCATTCCGATCATCCCCAAGCACGTCTTCGACGACGGCCGCGATTTCAACAGCCACCCCGCGGGCCGCGCGCCGATCGGCAACGGCCCCTACAAGTTCGTCAAGTGGGATACGGGCTCGCAGATTGTCCTGGAGCGCGACGAAAACTACTGGGACAAGGCGAAGTTTCCCGACATCCGGCGCATCGTCTTCCGCATCATCCCCGACGACATCGTCGCCTTCCAGCGCCTGAAGAAGGGCGACCTCGACATGGACTCGCTCAACCCCAAGCAGTGGGTGAAGCAGTCCAAGACCCCGGCCTTCGAGAAGCTCTTCGCCAAGCACGAGTACTACACGCCCGCCTACCGCTACGTCGGTTGGAACCTGCGCCGGCCCTACTTCCAGGACCGCAAGGTCCGCGAGGCCCTGGCCCGGCTGATCAACCGCGAGGGCATCTTGAAAAACCTCGAGTACGGACTGGGCAAGCTGACGACGGGGCCCTTCTGGATCTTCGGCTACGAGTACGAGCCGAGCCTGCCGCAGATCCCCTTCGACCCGGCGGGGGCGAAAAAACTGTTGGACGAGGCCGGCTGGATCGATCACGATGGCGACGGGATCCGCGACAAGGACGGGGTGAAATTCAGCTTCAAGTTCCTTTTGCCCTCGGGCGCGGAGTTTTACCAAAACCTGGCCACCATCATGAAGAAAGACTTCGCCGAGGCCGGCATCGAGGTGGAGATCCAGACGATGGAGTGGGCGGTCTTCGTGCAAAACCTCAACAGCCGCAACTTCGACGCGGTCTCGCTGGCCTGGTCCTTCGGCCTGGACCAGGACCCCTACCAGGTCTGGCACTCCTCGCAGGCGGAGAAGGGCTCCAACTTCGTCGGCTTTCAAAACGGCGAGGCCGACCGCATCATGGAAGAGGCGCGCCAAACCTTCGACAAAGAGAGGCGCCGCGAGCTCTACCACCGCCTGCACAAGATCATCTACGACGAGCAGCCCTACGCCTTCCTCTACAGCGGCCCCGCCCTGGTGGCGCGCAGCCGCCGCTTCGAGAACGTGAAGGTCTATCCGATGGGCTTGGACATCCTCGAATGGAGGGTCGGCAAATAGGATGAGCGCCTACCTGCTCAAGCGAATCCTCACGATGATCCCGACCCTGCTCGGAATCATGCTGATCACCTTCTTCATCGTGCGCCTGGCCCCCGGCAATCCCGCGACGCTCAAGCTGCAGGCCGCGCAGGGCTTGAAAGAGACGGCCGTCTCGCAGGAAGTCACCGACCAGATGCTCAAGCTCTACGGCCTCAAGGTCGATCTGCCCGCGGGCTACGAGGCATTCATCGCCAGGGTCACGGACGCGATTTACGGCTCCGACCCCAAGGACAAGCCCCACGCCTCGCGCCGCGCCCTGGAGTGGCTGGGGCAGAACGGCATCCAATTTCAGATTTGGCTGGGCAACGTGCTCAGGCTCAACTTCGGCACCTCCTTCAAGGACCACCGGCCGGTCTTGGACAAGATCAAGGAGGCCCTGCCCATCACGCTGACGCTCAATTTGATCGAGTTCTTCCTCGCCTACCTGGTCTCGATCCCGCTGGGCGTCTACGCGGCGCTGCGCCGCGAGTCCTTTTTGGACAAGGGCGTCATGGTGCTGCTCTTCGTGCTTTATTCGCTGCCCACCTTCTGGGTGGCCTATCTCCTGCTGATGTACTTCGCGAGCGGCGACCACCTGAATTGGTTCCCGATGGGCGGCCTGCACTCCGAGGGCGTCGAAAACTATCCCTTCTTCATGAAGCTGGGCAACTACGCCTGGCACCTGGTCCTGCCCGTGGTGACGATGGTCTACGGGAGCTTCGCCTTCATCACGCGCTTCTCGCGCACGACGATGCTCGAGGTGGTCAAGCAAGACTACGTCCGCACCGCCTGGGCCAAGGGCCTGCCGAAGCGAAAAGTCATCTGGAAGCACGCCTTCCGCAACTCGCTAATCCCGCAGATCACCCTGCTGGGCACCCTGCTGCCGGCACTGCTGGGCGGCTCGGTCATCATCGAGCAGATCTTCTCGATCCCGGGCATGGGCAAGCTGGCCTTCGAGGCGATCGGCTCGCGCGACTACCCGACGATCATGGCGGTCACGACGATTTCGGCGTTCCTCACGCTGCTCAGCCTCTTGCTGAGCGACATCGCCTACGCGATCGCGGACCCGAGGATTAGCTTCGAGGAGAAACAGGCGGCATGAGCCTCGAGATTCCACAACGCAAGCCCGACAAGCCGCCCCCGGAGCCGCCGCCCCCGACGCGCTACTGGGGCCTGGTGTGGCGGCAGTTCAAGTTGCGCCGGCTCAGCGTGATCGGCCTCTGGGTGATCGCGTTCTTAGCCTCCATCGCCGTCTTAGCCCCGGTCCTGGCGAACGGCGTTCCGGTCTACGTGAAGTACCAGGACAAGGTTTACCTTCCCATCCTCAACAAACTCTGGCCGATCAAGCACCTCAACCTCTACCCCGAGCTGCACGGCGTCGATTTCAAGGAGTGGAAGGCCAAGGGCGCCGAGTTCCGCTACGCGCCGGTGCCCTATTCGCCCGACGACTACAACCTCGAGGAGATCCTCGAACCCCCCAGCCGCTACCACTGGCTGGGGACCGACCAGCAGGGCCGCGACGTCTTGAGCCGCCTGATCCACGGCAGCCGCATCTCGCTCTCGGTCGGTCTGGTCGCGGTGGGCCTCTACACCCTGATCGGAATTTTTTTGGGCTCGATCGCGGGCTATTTCGGGGGACGCTGGGACATGCTGATCTCGCGCTTGATCGAGATCATGATCTGCTTTCCGACCTTCTTCCTGATCCTCGCCCTGGTGGCGGTGTTGGGCCAGGACCTCTTCTATATCATGCTGGTCATCGGCCTGACCGGCTGGACGGGGATCGCGCGGCTCACCCGGGGCGAATTCTTGAAGCTGCGCAACCAGGACTTCGTCACCGCCTGCCTAAGCCAGGGCATGCCGACCCGCCGCATCCTGGGCCGGCACCTCCTGCCCAACGCGATGGCCCCGGTCCTGGTGAGCGCCAGCTTCGGGATCGCCTCGGCCATCCTGATCGAGAGTTCGCTGTCCTTTTTAGGTTTCGGCGTCCGCCCGCCGACCCCCAGCTGGGGCGAGCTGCTCTCCCAGGCGAAGAGCGTCATCGACGTGGCCTGGTGGCTGACCACCTTCCCGGGCCTGGCGATTTTTCTCACGATCACGGCCTTTAATTTGGTAGGAGAAGGTTTGCGGGACGCCGTCGACCCGAAGTTGAAGACGTAATATGCCCAAGATCCTCGAAGTCAAAAACCTCCGCATCACCTTCCCCGTCAACGGGAGGCCCCTGCCCGCCGTCGACGGGATCAGCTTTCATTTGAATCAAGGGAAGGTCCTGGGCATCGTCGGCGAATCGGGCTGCGGAAAGACCGTCTCCGCCCTTTCCCTGCTCCGCCTGATCGAGAGTCCCGGCCGCATCGCCGAGGGCCAAGCCCTCTACCACGGGGAGATCGAGGGCGTCACGCCGCCCCCCGTCCCGCCCGGACCCAAGCGCCCCGAGCCGCCCGAGGGCCACGACGAGCCCGAGGCGACGCCGGTCAACGAGATCCTGCTCGAGTCCCTGCGCCGCGAGCCCACCGCCGAGGTGGAGGCCGAAAAGATCCCGGAGAGCGGCGGCATCGACCTCTTCAAGCTGAGCGACGAGCAGATGCGCCGGGTGCGCGGCAACAACATCGCCATGATTTTCCAAGAGCCCATGACCTCGCTCAATCCCGTCTTCACGGTGGGCGACCAGATCGCCGAGGCGGTCCAACTACATCAGAAGGTCGGAAAGAAAGAGGCACTTGAGCTCTCCGTCGAGATGTTGCGCAAGGTGCGCATCCCCGATCCCGGGAAGCGGATCCGCGACTACCCGCACCAGCTCAGCGGCGGCATGCGCCAGCGCGTGATGATCGCAATGGCTCTTTCCTGCAAGCCCGACATCCTGATCGCCGACGAGCCCACCACCGCGCTCGACGTCACCATCCAGGCCCAGATCCTCGAGCTGATGCAAGAGCTGATCGACGACATGCACATGTCGGTGGTCCTCATCACCCACGACTTGGGGGTGGTGGCCGAAGTCTGCGACGACGTCCTGGTCATGTACGCGGGAATGATCGTCGAGCGGGCGCCGGCCAAGCGGCTCTTCGCCAAGCCGAAGCACCCCTACACGATCGGGCTGCTCGAATCGATTCCCAAGCTCTTCGACGACCGGGGCGGCCCGCTGCACACGATCAAGGGCAGCGTCCCCGACATCTCCAAGCTGCCGCCGGGCTGCCGCTT
>JADYZQ010000018.1 GCA_020853015.1 Deltaproteobacteria bacterium | reverse complement strand
TTCTTGTATTTGTAAAAAGTCGCCGCTCCGAGATTTTCGTAGTGATCGTAGCCGCCGATGTCGTTGTAGATCTCGGTCCCCTCGAAGGGGCTCAGCTTGAACAAGGTCACGTCGTGATGCGGAAGCCCCAGGTTGTAGTCCAGGGTCATCCGCATCTCCTCCTCGGTCTCCTGCGGAAAATCGATCATGTTGAAGGTCGTGACCAGCACGCCCCGCTCGGCGACGTATTGGATCGTATCCGTCAATTTATTGAAATTATTATGTTTTTTAATGAGCTTTTGGATCCGCGGGGAGGCGGACTCGACCGCGAAGGAGGACTGGCACAGGCCTGCCTCGACCAGCTTGTCGATCAGGTCCTTGGTCAGGATGTCACCGCGCATCCCCCGCGGGAAGGAAAAGCGGATCTTCATCCCGCTTTGCAGAATCAAGTCGCAGATCTTATGAGCGCGCTTGATGTTGAGGTTGAATATGTCGTCCCAGAAGAAAAACTCCCGCACGCCGTGCTGGCGGTAATAATAGGAAAGCTCCTCGACGACGTTCTCGGCGGAGCGCCATCGCACCGTCTTGCCGCTCAGGTTGTGGCAATAGGTGCACTCGTAGGAGCAACCCCGCGAACTGAAGATCGGCATCGACTTGAGGGGCGGGGTGATGATCCGGTAGGCGCGAGAATAACGATCGAGATTGATCAGGTCGACGGCGGGCCAGGGGACCTTGTCCAAATCCGACACCATCGGGCGAGGCGACGTGAACACCGTCTCGCCGTCCCGGCGGAAGGCGATCCCCTTCACTTCGGCAAGATCGTTGCGGTTCAAGAGGGCGTCCATGAGCTCGGGCAGGGTCTCTTCGGCCTCGAAAAGCACCGCGACGTCGACCAAGGGGTCCTCGAGGACGCGCTTCGGGGCCGACGAGATGTAGGGCCCGCCGGCCAAGAGGGTGCAATCCGGCGCCTCTTCCTTCACCACGCGGGTAACCTGGTGGAAAATGTGGGCGAAGGGTAGCATCGTCGAAAGCCCGACAAAGTCGGGCTTCACCTCTTTCAGACGCGCCCGCAGGTCCTCGGCCTCGAGGCATTCGAAGGCCATGTCGCAATAATGGATCTCGATCTCAGGGCCGTATTTTTCCCTTAGGATGGCGGCCAAGGTGAGAATCCCCAACCGGGGGTTGCCGCCGATCGGATTTTTCGGACCATGGATCCTCTTGATATTCTTCATGATATCGTCGATTTTGACCTGGGCGGGGTCGATCGGCGTCTTCTCGATCTGGCACTTGATCGCATCCCGGATGTCGTCGACGTAGATGAAGAAAAATTTCATATTTGAGCCATTTTAAGGGGTCCGGCCTCTAATATCTATCGGAAGATGCAACCGCCAAAATTGCCTGTTTTTCGCGATTTTCGCCCCGTTCGCCTGCAATCGTCCCCCTACGGAACTCCCCGCCCCGACCCCGCCGATAAAAATAGGGATATTATCGGTTTTATAATCGCGGACCAGGCCCTAGAATAGGGGCATCGGATCTCAGGAATGAAAATCGCCATCGTCCATCCTCGAATCACCTACCGCTGCGAGGACGCCTCCATTCAGGATTACGTCAACCTCTGGTACAAAGAGATCTTTTCCCGCGCCTTCAACATCAACCTGCTGCGCCTCGCCTCCATGACCTCCGCCGAACATGAAGTCACGCTGATCGACGAGAATTACGAAGCGATCGACTTCGAGGCCCGTTTCGACGTCGTAGGGGTGACGGCCATGACCTACCAGGCCGAGCGCGCCTACGAGATCGCCTCCGAATTCAAGAAGCGCGGGCCCTGCCGCACCATTCTGGGCGGCATCCACGCCTCGGTGCTGCCGGAGGAGGCCGCGCGGCACTTCGATTCGGTCTGCGTCGGAGAAGTGGAAAACATTTGGGAGGAATACTTGCAAGACGTCGCCGCCGGGAGCCCGAAGCCCCAATATCGCGGCGGCCTGACGGAGCTCGCGTCCGAAGTCCCCATGGATTATTCGCTCGTCGAGCCCTGGACGCGGGGCGCGCGCGGGGGCGGTTTTTTCTTCTTCCCGACCATGAGCACCCGGGGCTGTCCGCGCGGCTGCGATTATTGCAGCGCCACCTACCTCTTCGACAAGCGCTATCGGAAGAAAGAGATCGACAAGGTTCTCGCCGACATCCGCGAGATCAAGAAGACCGCCTCGGCCCTGGGCATAGGGAGTTACCATGTCGAATTTTGCGACGACAATTTCATCATCGACCGCCGCCGCACCAAAGACCTGCTGCAAGCGCTGATTCCGGAAAAAATCTCCTACACCGCCTCGCTGGACATCGCCGCCTCCGACGACCCGGAGATACTCGCCCTGTTGGGGGAGAGCGGCTGCAAGGTCGTCTCCATCGGCCTGGAGAGCCTGGAGGTGAACATCCTCGAGGATTTGGGAAAATGGAAAAAGTCCCAGCGGGACAAGGTCGAAAGGAACATCCGGGCCTTCTTCGACTACGGGATCACGCCGGCTGTGAACTTCATGGTGGGTTCGGACGGGACGGACCCCGACCTGTTTCGGAATATCCGCCGGTTTTTGCGCGAATTCCCCGTCATCTTCAATATCCTGTTCTTCACGCCCTTCCCCGGCACCCCCTATCGCGAGACCCTTCGCAAGCAGGGAAGGCTTCGGGAAGACAAGACCTGGACGGATTACAATCTCTTCAATCTGGTCTTCGAGCCGGCGGGTCTTTCGAAAGAGGAGCTCTACGAGGAGTTCTATTCCATCCGATTCCAATACAACCATCTCGAGCGGCACTTGAAATCGCAGCAAGTGCTCGCGACCGCGCCGAAGCGCGACCTTCCGGCCTCGCCCGCCGAAACCGCGCTCATTTACTGAAATCCTTTCCTCCCGGCAGGGCGATCGCTGCCGCCGCCACGTAGTCCCCGCTGTGGCTGATGCTCACCTTGATCTCGGCGATCCCGATCTCCCGCGCATTCTCCAGCGCCCCCCCATGCTGAATCACAACCGGCGCCCCCGAGCTCCCCGGGAGGATCTCGATCTCGATCAAGGGCGCCCCGCCCCCGCGGGTGTAGTTCTTTCCCTGCGGCCTCACGTTCATCTTGGCCTTCACCACGGCCTCTTTCGCGGCCCAGCGCCCCGCGAAGCTGGCGCGCGGGTCCGGCGCCGCGCGGCAATAGGCGATCTCGGCGGGCGTGAAATTGCGCTCGAGGAAATTGGGGTTGTCGCTGTGGATCTCGGAGATCAGCTGGACGTCGACGCCCACCCCCACGCTGCCTCCGGCGACGGCGGCGAAGGAAGTTTCCAAGGCGCGGCGCATTTCCTCTTTTTCCCTGGGATCACGGCTGTCCGCGGACATCATGGCCTCCGCCCCCATCTTCGCCGATGGCCCGCAGCGAGGCCAAGCCTATTTTCCGCCGCCGTCCTTCTTGTCGTCCTGGGGCGGACTGAATCGGTAGCCGACCCCCGGGTAGAAGGTCGCCCGCGCCGTCGGATCCAGGTAGACCCGGCTGCGCTCCTCGGCCGTGTAGGGCGCCTCGGTCTTGGGGATCATGAGGGCCCGCCGCGCCGTGAGACCGTCCTGCCAGTGCCGGGTGGCCTTGGTCTCGCGCTCGGCGCGCTTGGCCGCGTAGGCCGCCGTGCCCTCCGCGCCCACCGCGGCGAAGAGGTAGTCCGGATGGATGAGCAGGATCTGCGCCCCCGCCTGGCCGAAGCCGAAGCTCTGCAAGAGGCCCGCCTTCATGCCTTCCACGGGGATGGTGCGGTTGGGATAGAGCAGGTGCCTGTTCTCGCGCAGCGCCGGATCGACGTTGTCCTGGGCGCGGTTGCCCGGCACCTGGCCGGTCAACAACGACTGCACGAGGCCGTTGAACATCCAGGCGGCGGCCGCGCCCTTCGGGTGCCCGGTCAACCACTTCTGGGCGACGACGAAGAGCGGGTTGCCCTCGCTGCGGCCCAAGTGGGCCATCTGCTGCTGCACCACCGCGCTCTCGTTCTTGTCGTTGGCCTGGGTGGAGGTGCCGTGGAAGCTGGTGATCGCGATGTCGTCGGGCTTGAGCCCAAAGACCGCCAGGGCGCCGCGGAGCGGCGCGATGGTCGGATCGTCCTTGTAGAAGTCCTGTCCGTAGAGGGCCAGAGCGGCCTTCTCCATCCGAGCCGCGTTTTGCTGGATGAAGTCCATCCGCTGCCGGAACAGCGCGACTCCGGCCTCGTCGGGATTCTCTCCGACCTCCGAATGCAGCTTGTCCGACTCCTCCAACTTCCATTGCTGGATGCGTTGGCGCTCCGCCTCAAGCTGCTTGCGCCGGAACTCCAGATCGAGCAAGGGCGAGCTCATCCCGCCCTGCTTTTCCTTGGCCGCCGTGAGAATCCCCTGCCCCGGCGCCGGGACCGAGCGGCCCTGCTCGTCGGTGGCCGTGTGGGTCATCGCGACGATGCCGTATACCGGGACGCCCATCTGGATCGCCAAGTCCGCCGACATCAGCACCTGCACGCCCGCGCCCTGGGCCTCCATGAAGCCCGAGCGGGTCTTCGAGGTCGGACGCGACATCTCCTTCGGATCGCGGCCCGCCGCGACTTCCGCCTGCGAGTTGCTGGTCGCCTGCATGCTGGCGAACTCGTAGCTCCCCGCCTCGCCGAAGTCGTCGTAGCCGCCGACGAAGACGACCTTGGCCTTGCCGCCCTGGATCGTCTCGACGCCCATCTCCACCGACTC
>JADYZQ010000017.1 GCA_020853015.1 Deltaproteobacteria bacterium | reverse complement strand
GACCGCGAGCTACCTCGAGCGTAGCGGAGACAGTTGGATTTTTAAAAACCCGGGGAAAGAGTCCTGGTTTATCGGTGCGGACGCGCGCGGCGTGATTACCGGAGAGCCGGTCCTGCGAGACGGAGACCTGCTCGTGTCTTTCGATGGGCAGGCCGTGGTTCTCGAAGACCCGGTGCTGCGCGCCAAGCCGGCCTTCCGCACCGGCTCGGGCGTGAGCGCCCTGAAAATCCCCGAGCACCCCTTCGACAAGATCCCGCCGCCGCAGGAGCTGCGGGACCGCGGCGTCCGGCTGGGAAGGAATTTCGAAAAAATTGAAGTCACCTACCGGGCGAAGCCGGGCGAGAAGCTTCTGATCCGCCGCCCCGGACAACCGGAGCCGCTCGAGGTGAAGCCCCTCAACGAGGCGGCCTCGGGCGGCAAGTCGGCCAAGGCGCGTCCCGTCGCGGTCGCCCTTCAAGCGGGCGACGTCCTCGAGATCCACACGGTCGCGGTCGGCAAGAAGAACCCGGTGGCGAGCTTTCCCTTCGGGACCTACGGCGGCCTTGTCGGATTGCCGAAACTTTCGAGTCAAAAACCGGTCCTGGCCGGACAACTCACCGCCGCGGATCGGGAGGCCGTGACGCTTCAGGACCTGCCGGCGGTCCCTCCGCCCGCCGCGCCTCCGTGGAGCGACCTATTGGCGGGCGCGCATCGCATCGTCCTTCATGCGGTTCCTTTCCTGCCTTTGATGCCGGTCTTCGTCGACGCGGTCTTGAGTCAGGGCTTGTTGGGCGGCGGGGCGCAGCTGTCGATGGCGTGGTTCGGAAAAATCGGCGACAAGCTCAAGGGCCTGCTTTCGGGTCCATCGAAAGAGGAACCCGCGCAAGCGACACCGCTAGCCCAGGCCGATACCGTCTCGCCCCTGGAAGCGGGCACCTATGTCTGGGACGCCGGATTCGATATCCGCTATCTCCCGGAATCCGCCGACGTCGAGATTCGTCACCCGGCATTGACGGGAGAAGATGTCCTGGCGCTGTTGCGCCGGGACGGGCAGGACTTTTGGGTCTTGCCGCGCAGCGAGGTCGTCAAGGTCCTCGATGCGGGAGGCCGGCCCTTACGTCTGGAGAACGGGTTTGATTCCCAGACAGGGGAAAAAATTTCTCGGGGATACCGGGTGCCCGACCAGGCCTATTTGCGGATCGGGACCCGTCTCTTCGCTCGGCAGGGCTCGCACTGGGTTCTTCTCCAGGAGGACCCTTGGAGCGGGCGGATTTTCCGCCTGACTGGGGCTCTCGAATTCGAGATCCCCGTCGAAGTTCCTAGGAGTCAAGACGAGGCCCTGATTCCCGTCGCGGCCCCCATGCCCGAGCCCAGGACTGTTTCCGCCGCCGGCCTCGACAAGGACGCAAAAAAAATCGACGTCGAAGCGCTTCCCCTCGCCGTCCAGGACAACCAACCGGACAAGCCGCGCCGCGCCGCCTACGCGCAAAATCAACCGACCTTCGCTTACGGTTCCTTCGCCGCCCACACTGACGAGGGCTTGGGAGGCAAGTCGGTGAACGAGGACGCCTACGGCGTGCTCCCCGAATACGGCGTGGCGGTCGTCGCCGACGGCATGGGCGGCATGGGCGGCGGCGACAAGGCCAGCGCGGTGGCGGTCGCCAAGCTCGCGGAGATCGTCAAAGACCCGAATTGGAACGGGGACCTGAAGCAGGCGCTGATCTTGGCGGGCCGTGCGGTCAATCAGGAGGTCAATCCGCCGAGCGATCCCACGAAGAAGGCGGGGACCACCGCGGTCATCCAACGCGTCATCCAAAAGGGTGGAAAGACTTTCGCGGAGATCGCCCACGTCGGGGACGCCGGCGCCCTAGTCCTGCGGTCCAAGTCCGACGGAGGCTTCGAGGTCGTCTTCGCCACCCGCGAGCAATCCATGGTCGCCGAATGGCGCAATTTGGGGTCTTTGAAGAACACCATGGAGATGCGTTGGTCCCCTCAGGCCCATGTCGTGTCGGGCGGCCTGGGTCTGCGCAAGGACGCGAAGCCTGAGTTCGCCTCCGTGGAATTGCAGCCGGGGGATTGGACCCTCTTGTTCTCCGACGGGATCGGCGACAATTTTTCCAAGGATGAATTGTCGGTCCTGGTCCAAAGCAGCAAGACGCCCGAAGAAGCCCGCGACCGGATCCTGGCGGCCCTTCGCCTCAAGATGGAGCGCCTGCAGACCGCATCGGCGCAGCTCGAGGCGGGGCAAGACGTCTTCCTAGTTCCGGTCCAAGAGAAGGGAGCCGATATCGAGGAATTGGAGATGCTCCCCATCGACGGCTGGCAGAACTATTACCTGGGCGAGGGCGGCAAGGTGGTCGGGCGCGCGGTGCGATTCAAGGATGCGCAGGGTCAGGTGCGCACCGGCGTCGATGTGCCTTGGGCGGAGGGGCGCTTCGCGGTACGAAACGCCAAGGGCGAGATGGAATATTTCCGAGGAGAGGCCATCCAGGGCCTGGACTATTTCCTCCCGGTGGACCGCTACAAGGCCGACAACGTCTCGATCCACGTCTACAAGCACGAGTTGCTGCCCGCGCCCGCCGAGGCGCTGGACGCGGCGCCCACCAACCCTCAGCTCGAGGAAGAGTGGCGCATCGACGACGTGCTCGACGAGACGCCGCAGACCTTGGTCTCGAACATCCCGCCCACCCAGAAAATGAAACCGGTCCAAGGCGAGGCCCCGCCGCCTCCCACCGTCAAGCTGGCGCCCATCG
>JADYZQ010000016.1 GCA_020853015.1 Deltaproteobacteria bacterium | reverse complement strand
TGGGTGCTCGTGCGGCGGGTCGTGGTCGTCGCGGTGCGCGGCTGCGTGTTTTGGGCGTTCTGCGTCGTCGAGCCGCCGCCGAGGATCTGGCCCAGCGGATTCTTGGGGTCGCCGAGCGGCGTGCCCTTGAGGGCCTGGTTCAGCATGGCGTCGGGCTTGATCCCGCCCATCAGCATGTTTTTCAGCCCCATCGCCGTGGCCTTGGCGACCAGACCCTTGAGATAGCCGCTGTCGACGCTGATGTTCGGGTCCTCGAGGGGACCGCTGATCGAGAAGGGGACCGAGAGTCCGCCCTTCCCGCCCGTCACCGCGCCGCGCAGCATTTTGTCGGGGATGAGGCGCGCGGTCACGCCGGGGTTGAGGTGGAAGGTGCCGCCGCCGTTGATGCTTTTTTGCTGGGCGATGGTCGCGTTGCCCGAGGCGGTGAAGTGCCCGTTGCCCATGTTGAAGGGGGCCAGGGTGACGTTGTTTCCCGAGATCCGAACCGCCGCCTGGACCTGGTCGATCTGGGTGCCGATCACGTTGGCGCTGGAAGAGAGCATCCCGACATTGATCATCTGCCCCGCCGCGGTGCCCGCCGCAAGGATCTCGGCGACCTTCACCTTGCTCTTCAAGTCGACGACCGGAAGCGGGAAAGGACCGACGGAGATGTTGCCCCCGCCGCTGAAGGAATATGGCTTGGCGACGTTGGGGCTGGAGAGCTTCAGGTTGCCGCTCAAGCGCGCGGGGTTCCCCTTCTTGCCGGAGGCGGCGGCCAGGCTGAGGGACTTGAGCGCGACGTTGACGTTGGCCGAGGTCGCGGGCCCCGGCAGGGCCTCGCCGCTGATCGCCACGCTGCCGCCGTAAATGCCGAAGGTGGCCGTCCGGATCTCGATCGGCTTTTCCTTTTTGAGCAGCTCGGCATGAAAGCCGGAGAGCGTCTTGCCCGAGACGGTCAGCGCCGGGGAATCGAGCGTCGCCTGTATCACCGGGGCGAAGGCGGTGCCCTTCACCGTTCCCTTCACCGTGAGAATACCGTCGGCCGGCAGGGGTTCTCTCAACATTTTGCCGAGTTTTTTGAGATCGATCTTCTCGGCCGCGAAGCCTAAGTCCAGAAGGATGTCCTTGCGCTCGGCGGCAGGCAAGAGCGCTTGCCCGCCGAAGTCCAGCCGCAAGTCGCCCCAGGTGAAGGCGCCTTCGCTCAGGCGGATGCCCTGGCTGGCCTCGTCGAATGCCATCTGCGTGCCCAGTTCCATCGGCCGCTCGCTGACCTGCGGCATCTGATAGCGGATCTTGAGCTTGGCGGGCTTGCCGCCGCCGTCGAAGCGGATGTGGTCGGCCTCGACGCTGAGGTTTTTCAGCTCGGTGAACTCCTGGCGTCCTTCCTGGGTCGCGCGAAATTGCGCGTCCTCGATCCGCAGCCGGTCGACGGCGATCTTCTTCCACCAAAACTCGTCGAGCGGATTGACCGAGGCGGCGGTTTTCTTTTCGGCTTCGCCGGAGATCAGCGGCGCGAAGATCCGCTCCATATTGGTCTTGCCGTCCTTGCCTCGCGTCAGGAGAATTTGGGGCTTTTCGATGTAGAGCCGGGCCTCGATTTTCTTGCGCACGAGCGGCATGAGGTTGAAGCGCAGCTCGGCGTCGCCGATCGTGGCGGCGGGCTGAGTCTCGCCCGGCGCGTAGAGCTGAATGTCCTTCAGGTCGATGCCCGGCGGCATGAAGGTCACCTCGGCGTCGCCGATTTGCAGCTCGCCGGCGATCTGGCTCTTGAGGAAGTTGAGCAGCGGCGTCTTGATGTCGCGGACGCGATAGGAAAGATAGGCGAAGACGGAGACGAGGCCGACGGCAAAGAGCGCCGCCAGGGAGACGAAGGCGAGGACTATTTTGTTTCTCCGCATGGGCCTGTGACCTAATTCAAACGCCGACTCAAGGCAATGGATTGCTTGAGCCCTTGGGACGGCGGCGATGCGGAAACGGTCACGATTTATTTAGGGAAGGGCCCTCGAGGCGGGCCATGGCCACCCCTTCCCAGCGTCCCGAGCTGTCGTCCTGCTTTTCTTCCTCTTGGGCGGCCATGAGAGGGGCTTGGGGCTCGGGGAGCGCCGGAAGGCCCCCATACAAGAAAGCCCCCAGTCCCAGGGTCAGGAAACCTTTGAGAATTCCCATACTCCCTCCTGAAAAATCCTTCCCCTCTTCCCGTGCCGGCGCCAGAATGACGGAAGCCCGCACATGTATAATGATAGCGAGGGAGGAAGCCCCATGACAAGGTGGAGATGCTGTCTTTTAACGGCTCTCGTGATAAATCTGGCAGGCACCATGAATCTTGACGCAGAGCCCCAAAAGTTCGTCGACCTGACCCATGCCCTCGACGCCGAGACCATATACTGGCCCACCGAGACCGGTTTCGTCCTGGAGAAGGAATTCGCGGGAAAGACCGAAGGGGGCTACTTCTACGCGGCGAACAAGTTCTCCAGCCCCGAGCACGGCGGCACCCACCTGGACGCCCCGCGGCACTTTTCAGAAAACGGCCTGACGGTGGAACAGATCCCGCTCGCGAAGCTGCAGGGACCGGCGGTGCTCATCGACGTCTCGGCCGCCTGCGCGGCGGACCGCGACTACGAAGTACGCGTCTCCGACCTGACGGCTTGGGAGGCGCGGCACGGCGCCATCCCCGCCGAGGCCATCGTCCTGCTGCGCACCGGCTTCGGGAGATTTTGGCCGGAGCGCCGGGCCTACTTGGGCACCGGCGAGCGCGGCCCTCAAGCCGTGGCCAAGTTGAGTTTCCCCGGACTTAGCCCCGAGGCGGCGCGGTGGCTGGTGGAAAAACGCCGGGTCAAGGCGGTGGGCCTGGACACCGCCAGCATCGATCGCGGCCGCTCGAAGAGCTTCGAGACGCACCGGGTGCTGGCGGCGCACAATGTCCCCGTCTTCGAAAACCTGGCGGCCTTGGAAGCGCTTCCGGAAAAAGGTTTCCAGGTCCTCGCCCTGCCGATGAAAATCCGCGGAGGCAGCGGCGCCCCGCTGCGCGCCGTCGCGATCCTGCCTTGAGTTGGAATATTTTTGATTCAATGAAGCCCGCGGCCGAGTATGAGGCTGGCCGGATCCACGCCCATGTCGCGCAGGATCCGATCCCAAGCCAGTTCCGGCGGCGCGTCCAAGACGTAACGGGCCTCGGCGGCGACGGTGATCCAGGCCCCCTCCCGCAGCTCCTCCT
>JADYZQ010000015.1 GCA_020853015.1 Deltaproteobacteria bacterium | reverse complement strand
TGCTCGTCGAGAAGGACCGCGAGCTGGCCGCCTGGCTGCGGGAGCGCTTGTCCGGATTTCCGGTGGAGGTGCTCGAGGGGGATTTTTTGGAGCTGGATTGGCGCGAGGCGGAGGGGCGGTTGGGATCCAACTTGAAGATCGTCTCGAATCTTCCCTACAACGTCGGCACCGCCATCTTCACCAAACTGCTGCGGGTGACCGCGCCGGGGACCGAGATGGTCTTGATGTTCCAAAAGGAAGTGGGCGAGCGTCTGACGGCCAAACCGGGAACAAAGGCCTACGGCTCGCTGAGCGTCTTCACGCAGCTTGCCGCCGAGTGCCGGACGGTCTGCGTCGTGCCGCCCTCGGCCTTCAGGCCCCCGCCGAAGGTGGAAAGCCTGGTCTTGAAGTTTCGCAAGCGGGATGCGCCGCTGCTGCCGCAGGAGCAGTGGGAGCATTTCGAGGTCTGCCTGCACGACGGGTTCGCGCAGCGCCGCAAGATGTTGCGGCAGAATTTAAGGGCTTTTTTCGCTCACGCGACCGCCGCCGAGGTGGAAGCGCGCCTCGCCGCCGCCGGCGCCAACCCGCAAGCCCGTGCCGAAGCACTGAGCGTCGAGCAGTGGACGGCCCTGTTCAAGGCACGGTCAGGGAAACCGCCGGGCTGAACTCGCCGTTCACCTCTTGCCGGATGTCGATGCGGTCGCCGCTGGTCCCGTCGATCAACAGGTTGAAGGCGCCCTGGTCGTCGGCGGTCACCTCGACGAAGAAGGTCTGCGCGTGGGCGCTGCGGATCAGCAGTTCCTTGAGCCAGGTGAAAGGGCCGACTTGATCGACGTTTTGGGCCTGGACGTTGGCATTGGGCTGCACCGCGCCCGGCGCTCCGGTGATCGACACCGCGCCCGTGGGACCGGGCTCGCTGATCGTCATCAGCTGCGTGACCGGGGCCGGGATGGAGGCGGGCGGCGCGCCGCCCCCGCCGCAGCCGGACCCGAAGAGCGCGGCGTTGGACAGTAACAGGACGACGCTGAGTGAAGTCAGTAATTTTTTCATAGACCCTCGCTTGGGTTGCGATTTTTTTGGAATGCTTCCTTTATAAACCCAATTTCCCATAGCTCCAATAAAAAAGGCCCTCCCTTGCGGGAGGGCCTGGGGACCTGGCCGGCGTTTAGTATCAGTAAAGTACGCCGCTTTGGGTTGGAGTGTAGGTGTAGCCGGTGAAAGTCGTGGGTCCCTGGATGGGACCCGGGTTCAGCGGGCTGACGTAGGGGGTTCCGATGCTGGGCTGCGGGAACTCCTCGGGATAAGATTTTTCCTGCCTTTCGAAGTACTTGGCGTCGTAGAGGTCGAGGAAGGTGTTCACCCCGAAGAGGACGTCGAAGAAGCTGTCGACCGCGAGCTGCTCCTCGAAGGAGTGGGGCTCGTTCATGTCGTAGCAGGTATCAGGGTACCAGTCGTACTCGTTCGGGATGCCGTCGCCGTCGTCGTCGATCCCGGGGATGAACTCCTTCGGGCAGGGGTCGCACTCGTAGTAGGTCGTGACGATCTTGATCACGTTGCCCACTACGACCACCGTGCTCTTGCTGACCGAACCCGAGGTGTCGCCGTAGGAACCGGTTTCGCTGATCCCGCCGTCGGCCGAGCTTCCGCCGCCGCCGGGGGTCTCGTTGGTGTGGACCTTCCAGCCGACCACATGGCAGTTCTTGCAGCGCGAGGGGTCCTTGGCGATCTGCGGGGGCTCGCAGCACTCGATCTTCGGCGCGGGCTCGCACTTCTTCACCTTCACCTTGACGGTGATGTGGTAGGTGCAGCCGTCCTCGACCACGGTGAGGCTGACCGTCGCCTCGCCTTCCTCGCCGCCCTTGATTGTGACGTTGGCCTCGTTCACCTCGACCGAGGCGACGCTGGAGTCGCTGCTGGTCGCCGTCACCGAGTCGGGGGCGAAGCCGCCGACCAGGGCGAGGAAGGTGCGGGACTGGCCCTTGCAGAGCGTGACGCCGTAGGTCTTCCAGAACTCGCAGCCGCCACCGCCGCCACCACCTCCGCCGCCACCACCGCCACCGCCGCCCGGAGGCCACGGAGGAGGAGGCGGGGGAGGGGGGCCGCCGCCACCACCGCCCTTATCGTCCGGGAGGATCAAGGCGACGTGATCGGTGAGGAAGTAGTCCTCGGTCTCGCCCTTCTCGAACTCGCCGCGGCCGTCCCAGCCGTCCGGATAGGCGCTGAGGTCGATGGGCGCGTCGGTCAGGGTGAGGCGGATCCAGATCGGATTGGTGTCGACGCAGGCGAGGAAGTCGGGCGTCGTGATCGGCATGGTGGTGCCCGGCGTCACGTCGACCGGCAGGTTTTTCACGGGGTGCTCCTCGGCGCCGTTGGCGTCGCTGCCGTTCCATTCGCCGTCCTTGTTGCAGTCCATCAGGACGTTCACATAGCGGGTCTTCTTGGGGGCGCCGGCGGCGACCGAGACGAGGAAGCTTAAGTTGTTGCTGGCTCCCGGCGCGAGCATCGTCGTGAGCAGGCCGTCGTCGCGCTTGTCGAAGTCGCTGGCTCCTTTCGGCGCGTCGATGTTCGGCACGCCGTCCGAGTCCATCGGGTCGACGGCGTCGTCCTCCGCGCTGACCGACAACGAGCCGTCGGCGTTCAGCGGGCCGAAGGCGGAGTCGCTCAGGTCGAGGTGGTGGGCGCCGTTTTCCGAGTCGCGGCTGGGGAAGTTGGCCGTGATCCCCGAGGCATAACCGCTGGGGAGACCGTCGGGGGCGTCGCCGAAATCGGCATTGAGTCCGAAGCCGAAGAAGCCTCCGTCTCCGCCACTACAGCCTGAAAGCCAGGCCTGGCCCAGGATCATTCCCAGGGCCAAGACCCGGCGGGCCTTTTGGAATGGGTTTCTTTTCTGCATATCGATCCTCCGATTTGGGGGTTAGGTATTTCTAGGGAGGGAATATGCAGTTTTGGGTCCAAATTATTAATTATTTGAATTTATTAATTATTTTAAAAATATTTATAATGAATTTCGAAAATCAATTATCTATTTTTCAAATAAAAATTCGTAAATTTAATATTTTTGAAATTCAAACAAATGTTTACTTTTCAAAATATCGGCCTAAGCTAGGGGCATGGCCCAGCCCGCCTCGATCGACGGCCGTTACCGGGTGCAGCGCCCCCTGGGGGAGGGTCTGACCGGCGAGGTCTTCCTGGTGGAGTCCGCCGAGGGGCGCTTCGCCCTGAAGCTGCTCAAGCCCTTCGCCGACCGCGGCCTCGAGGCCGAGCTGATCCGTGCCTTCAAGTTCGAGTTCGCCTTCCTCAAGGATCTTCGTCATCCCAACGTCGTGCGCATCGCCGACTTCGGCTTCGACGAGGCCCTGCGCCGGTTTTACTTCACCGAGGAATTTCTCGAGGGCCGGCCGATCCCGGAATTCGCCCGGGGCCGGTCTCCCGAGGAGATCGCCGAGCTCTTTCTCCAAGCGATCCGCGGCCTGCAGGCCATTCACCGCGCCCATCTCCTGCACGGCGACATCAAGGGCAACAACCTGTTGGTGGTGACGGAGGACGGCGCGCCGCGAGTCAAGCTGATCGACTTGGGGCTCGCCGACCCTCGCTTCGCGGCGAGCGGAGGGACACCGGCGACGATGGCGCCGGAGAAGATCCTCAAGGAGCCGGCCGACGAGCGCTCGGACCTCTACGCCTTGGGCGTCGTTTTCTACCAGCTCTTCGCCGGGAAAAATCCCTTCGCGCAAAAGACGCTGCAGGAAACCTATGAGGCGCATCTGACGCTGAAGCCGCCGAAGCTGAGCCTGGCGAACCCGAAGGTTCCCGCCTATTGGAACGAGATCTTCGATACCCTGCTGGAGAAAAACCCCGCCCACCGCTACCGCGACGCCGCGGAGCTCTTGGCGGCCGTCGACTTTGTCCGGCCCGGCAAGGCGGGCGAGGCGCGGCCGAGGCCTTGGCGGCTGGAACGCTGGATCGGCAGGGAGGGCCTGCTCGTCGAGTGGACGGAGAAAATCCGCGCCGCCCTGTCCGCGCGCGGCGAGCGTCGGGCCTTTCTCTTGGTCGGTGAGGCGGGCGTCGGCAAGAGCCGCATCTCCCAGGAGCTGAAATACCGCTTCCAGATGGAGCGGATCCGGGCCGCCGCGCCGCCGCGGGCGGACTGCGACCTTTGGATCGGCGAAGCCGACCCCGCCGCGGCGCCTTGGAAAGATCCCAAGGCTCCTTCCCTCCTGGTCCTGACGACGGGGCCGGAGCGCGCGGGCGAGCTGGAGCGGGCCTTGGCGCAAGAGGCCTGGCGCGTGAGCGTCCTTCCGGTGCCGCCCTTCAGCCGGAGCGAGCTGGAAGAGTTCTTCCGCGAGCTGAGCGGCCTCGACAAGGTTCCGGAAAATTTCCTGGCGCGCCTCTGGGAGCGCAGCCGCGGGAACCCGCAGCTGGCGGTTTCGCTGCTGGAGGGCCTCGCGCGCCCGCAGCGTTGGGTCGACGCCCACGGCCGCTGGAACCTCGCGGCCTTCGCGGAGGCGGACCTCGATTTCGAGAGCGCCCCGCTGGACCTGGCGGAGATCGATTCGGTCCTGGCGGCCCTCCCAGAAGAGGATCATGCGGGGCGCGCCGAGTTGTCCCTGCGCCGCGCCGAGGAGCTGCTCAAGACGAAGCGCGGCGAGGAAGCCGAGGCGGCCCTGGCCCGGGCCGAGGCCGAGGTCCGGCAGGTGGCCGACCTGGGCCGGAGGCTCCGCCTGCGCGCCGCCATCTACGAGCGCCGCGGCCTGCAAAAGATCAACGCCCACCGTCACGAGGAGGCCCGCGCCTGCGTCGAGCGCGCCCTGGCCCTGCTCGAAGAGGCCGGCGACGAGGATGAGGCGCGGACGATTCGCGCGCAGAACTACCGCGCCTGGCTGCTCTGCCAGGAAGGCAAGCTGGACGCGGCGATCGAGCTCTTCGAGGCCATGCAACGGCGCTGGGCGACCCTGCCCCCCGCCGAGCAGGAGAAGGTCCGCAACCAGGACTTGGGTTCGGCCTACCTGATGAAGGGCGACGCCGCGCGGGCGGTGGCCGCGCTGCGCGAGATACTGCCCTTCTACGAGCGGGTCGGCGACGCCCAGGCCCTGATGCGCGTGCATTACAACCTCGGCGAGGCGTATTTGTTGGCGAAGGATTACGCGGCGGCGATCGAGAGCTTCCAGCGCGGCTCCGAGCTGATGCGCCTGCACCGCAACTTCGAGTTCCTGCTCCGCGCCTACAACGGCCTGGGCAAGGCGCGGCACCTGCGCGGCGAGTGGGAGCCCGCCTTGGCCGACTACGGCCGCGGGCTCGAACTCGCGAATTACCTCGAGGACTACCCGAGCGCCGCCGCCCTGGCCCAGAACATCGGCTCGATCCAGGCCGAGCGCGGCGACTTCGCGGCGGCGCGCGACAACTTCGAGCTGGCCCTCAAGCTGCTGGGCAAGTTGCCCGAGAAAAAGGCCTATGAGAAATACCTCGAGGCGCGGGCCCTGGTCGAGCTGGGCGATTTGTTCCGCCGCGAGCGGCGCTTCGCCGAGGCCGAGCTGCACGCGCGCGACGCCGACCGCATGGCCGCGCAGGAGCCTTCGCTGGGGCAGTTCCGCTTTTGGACCCTGCTGACCCGCGCCGAGATCGCCCGCGACGAGGGCGACCGCGTGCGGCTGCAGGACGTCTTGGCCGAGCTGCTCCCGCTCGCCGACGACGAGGAGAAACAGGCGCGCTGCGCCGCAATTCAGGAGGGAACGATGAAAACACCCGACGAGAAGAAATCGGCCCCCGAGGCGGGCGAGGGGAATGCCACCCGCGTCGAGCGCTTCGATCCCGAGGACTCGCTGCTCGCCGCCGAGCGCCGGATCGGCGAGGAGCGCGACCCCGAGGCCCTGCGCCGCTTGATCCGCGAGCTGCAAGGCCGCCTCGACCGCAGCGAGCAGGAGCTGGCCCAGGCCCGCGAGGCGGCCGTCGAGTCCAGCGTGCTCCGGCGCTTCGCCGAGATGGATTTTTTAAGCCGCAACAAGGAGATGCAGGAGTTGTTTCGGATGGTGGAACGGGTCCGCGACACCGACCTTTCGGTGGTGCTGCACGGCGAGTCGGGCACCGGCAAGGAACTGCTGGCCCGCTCGCTGCACGAGCGCTCGCGCCGCCAGCGCGGCCCCTTCATTGCGCTCAACTGCGCCGCGTTTCCCGCCAATCTGGTCGAGGCCGAGCTCTTCGGCTACAAGGCGGGCGCCTTCACCGGCGCCAACCGCGACAAGGCCGGCCTGATCGAGGCCGCCGAGGGCGGGACGCTCTTTTTGGACGAGATCGCCGAGCTGGACTTGTCCTTGCAAGCGAAGCTGCTCCGCGTCCTGCAGGAGAAAGAGTTGACCCGCCTGGGCGAGACGCGGCCCCGCGCCGTGAAGTTCCGCCTGCTCAGCGCCTCGCACCGCGACCTGCGCGAGCGGGTGACGGCGGGGCAGTTCCGCGAGGACCTCTATTACCGCGTCGCCGAGCTGGAGCTGCGCCTCCCGCCGCTGCGCGAGCGCAAGGAGGACATCCCGCTCTTGGCCGAGAATTTCATCCGGCGCTTCCTGGAAGAGCAGGGGGAGTCCGACCGGGTTACGGTCGGCCGCGACCTGCTCAAAGACCTGCTCGACTACGACTGGCCCGGCAACGTCCGTGAGCTGGAAAACTTGATGCGCGTGGCGACCGCCCTGCGGCGCGGCGCCGTCCTGCACCGCCAGGATCTGCCGGCCTCCTGGCAGGAGAAGCTGAAGGGCGGGGGAGCCAGACCGACCCTTCCGGCGCGGCCCGCGGCCGAGGTCGCGCCTCCGGCCGGCGGCGCCGACTCGCCCTTCCTCCCCGGCAAGACCTGGCGCGAGATCGAGACCTTGATCCTCGCCAAGGCCTTGCAGCGCTTCGATATGGACGTGAAGCGGACCGCCGCCTCGTTGAAGTGCGCGCCCTCCAAGCTCTACCAGCGCCTACGCGAGGACCGGGTTGCCGAGCGCGCGGCGGAGTGGGCGGCCCAGCCCTGGAACTACCCGGAGGGCGAAACCCTCGACGCCCTCAAGCGCGAGGTTTTTGCCGAGGCGCTGCGGCGCAGCGGCGACAGCCCCTACGCGGCGGCCCGCCAGCTGGCGGTGAGCGCGGGCACCATCTATCAATGGAAATAGGCCTGCCTCCCCCCAGCCCGCCGAAAAGCGATGGACAGGCTAAGCCCGCCCATACTAAGGATTTTTCCGTGAAGCCCCTGCGCTACATCGCGGTCGAAGGTCCCATCGGCGTCGGCAAGACCACGCTGACCCGACTGCTCGCCGAAGAATTCAAGGGCCGCATCGTCCTGGAGGAGGCCGAGGAAAACCCCTTCCTCCCTTCCTTCTATAAAGACCCGAAGGGCTTCGCCTTCCAGACCCAGGTCTTCTTCCTGCTCTCCCGCTACCAGCAGCAGAAGGTCTTGATGCAGCAGGATCTCTTCAAGCAGGCGACGATCTCCGACTACATCTTCGCCAAGGACCGCATCTTTGCCATGCTCAACTTGAGCGAGGAGGAGATCAACCTCTACGACAAGCTCTACCGCGTCCTCGATGCTCAGATCCCTAAGCCCGACCTGGTGATCTTCCTCCAGGCCAGCGTCGAGGCCCTGCGCGAACGCATCAAGAAGCGCGGCATCGCCTACGAGAAGTCGATCTCCGGCGAGTACATCGAGCGGCTCTGCCAGGCCTACAACCAGTTTTTCTTCGAGTACGACGAGACGCCGCTCTTGACGGTCAATTGCACCGAGATCGACATCGTGAAGAACGAGGAGGATTATAAAAATCTTCTCAAAGAGATTTTGAACATGCGCAAGGCGAAGCTCGACAAGCATTACGTTTCGATCAGCAGCAAAACCTGATCGCAGGGGCGAGCCTTGGGTTCGCCCCCCTTGCACTAAGGAGAGGGCCAACCCAAGGTTCGCCCCGACGAAACCCATGCCCGAAAAAAAAATCACCGTCCCCCACATCACCGCCTTGAAGGCCAAGGGCCAGAAGATCGTCATGGTCACCGCCTACGACTACACCTTCGCGCGCCTGTTGGACGGCGCGGGGGTCGACATTCTCTTGGTCGGCGACTCGCTGGGCATGGTGGTGCAGGGGCGCAAGAACACCCTGGGCGTTACGATGGACCATATGATCTATCATAGCCATTGCGTCGCCCGAGGCGCCGAGCGCGCCCACGTCGTCTGCGACCTGCCCTTCCTCTCCTACCAGGCCTCCAAGGAAGACGCGATCCGCGTCTCCGGCGCCGCGCTGAAGAAGGGCAAGGCCGAGGCGGTGAAGATGGAGGGCGGCGAAGAGATCGCCGAAACCATCCACGCGGTGGTCTCCCTCGGCATCCCGGTGATGGGCCACGTCGGGCTCATGCCCCAGCGTGTCCAGCAGATGGGCGGCTACAAGGTGCAGGGTCGCGGCAAGGATGCCGCGAAGAAGGTTCTGAAAGACGCCAAGGCCGTGGCCCAGGCGGGGGCCTACTCGATCGTGCTCGAGGGCATTCCCCTCGAGCTCGCCAAGCAGGTCACCAAGGAGGTCCCGGTGCCGACGATCGGCATCGGTTCGGGGCCGCACTGCGACGGGCAGGTCTTGGTTTGCTACGACCTGCTGGGCATGTTCGAGGATATCGCGCCCAAGTTCGTGAAGCGCTATGCGGATCTCAAAAAGACGATCGGCGCGGCGGCCGGCGCCTTTGCGGAAGAGGTGCGCGGCGGGAAGTTTCCCGGCGTGGAGCACAGTTTTTTGGAAAAAAAATAAAATACATATATATGAATATGTGGCCGGGAGAGGCCAGGCGCCATAATCTAGGAAGACGAGATGCGGCAAATCGAGTCGATTCGCGAGATGCAGGAATGGAGCGCCGGACAGCGCCTCGCCGGGAAGCGCCTCGCCCTGGTGCCGACCATGGGCTACCTCCACGAGGGGCACTTGAGTCTCGTCGACGAAGCGCGGCGCCGCGCCGATCTCGTCGCGATGTCGATTTTCGTCAATCCGACACAGTTCGGCCCCAATGAGGATTTTGAAAAATACCCGCGCGACCTGCCCCGCGACCGCGCCCTGGCCGAGTCGCGCGGGGTCGACGTCCTCTTCGTCCCCGCCGCGGCCGAGATGTACCCGCCCGGCGATCAGACGGCCGTCACGGTCGCCCAGCTGAGCCGCGGGCTCTGCGGTGCCTTCCGCCCCGGCCACTTCCGCGGCGTCGCGACGGTGGTGGCGAAACTCTTTCTCATCGCGCAGCCCCACGTTGCGGTCTTCGGCGAGAAGGACTACCAGCAGTTGAAGATCCTACAGCGCATGGTAAGGGATCTGCATATGCCGGTCGAGGTGGTGGGCTTGCCGACCTTGCGGGAGAAGGAAGGTCTGGCGATGAGCTCCCGCAACGCCTACCTGAGCGAGGCGGAGCGGATGGAGGCCTTGAATATCTCGCGGGCCATCGCGGCGGCACGGGACGCGGCGCAAAGCGGAGAGCGCCGGACCGCCGCGCTGCGCGAGCGGGCCTTGGCGGTGCTGGCGGAGGGAAAGAACACCGTCGTCCAGTACCTCGAGATCGTCGACGCGGGGACGCTCGAGCCGGCGGAGGTCTTGGACAGGCCTGCGCGGTTGATTTTAGCCGTCTATCTCAACGGCAAACGCTTGATTGACAACGGTCCGCTGTAGGGGCCGTTCGCGAACGGCCCCTACGGAGCCGCTTTGTGCCACGGTGCCCCGATTTTCACCCCGGAATAGGTTAAACATGCAACCCGCCCCCATCCAAATCTTCGCCGCCCGCCACCTCCTCCCCGTCGCGGGCGAAACTCTCTCTCCCGGCGCCCTCGCGGCGCAGGCCGGCCGCATCCTCGAGGTCGGCGCCCCCGAGGCCTTGCGGCAGAAATTCCCCGAGGCGGCCGTCCGCGAATTTCCGCGCCATGTCCTGATGCCCGGTCTGGTCAACGCCCACGCCGATCTCTCGCTGACGCATTATGAGAAATACCCGCACCCCATGCCGGAGACGAAGGAGGGGCGCTTCCTCCTCATGGCCTGGCTGGTCAACCGCTCGCGCTTCAAGGCGAAGCTGCCGATTCCCGACCAGCAAAAGGCGGTCGCCGACGGTTTGGAAATCGTCAAACGCTCCGGGACGACCGCCTTGGGCGACGTCTGCCGCTTTCCCGTGGCGGTCCCGCTCTACGAGAAATCCGGGTTGCGCGTCACGGTCCTCGCCGAGATCGAAAACCTCCAGCGCGCCACCGCCCAGGAGGAATTCGAGCAGGCCCTCGCCCTGGTCGACGAGGTCGAGCACGCCGGCCACCCCCGGCTTAAGCCCGGCCTCGCGCCCTTCAGCGCCTTCACGATCTCGAAGAACCTGCTGCGGATCCTCGCCAATCACGCCCTGCAGATGAAGATCCCCTTTCACATCGTCGCTGCGCTCAGTTTCAGCGAGATGGAGTTTTTCTACGATAGCCAGGGCGAGGTGACCTCGGTGCTCTTCAAGGAAGCCGGATGGGGCGAGGAGCGCATCCCGCCGCCGCACCACATGACGCCGATCCAGTACCTCCACGAGATCGGCCTGCTCAAGGCCCGGCCGGCGATCGTCGGCGCCCTGCACCTGGGTCCGACCGACGGTGCCCTGCTCGGCAACGCCGAGTGCCCGCGCGTCTTCGCGCCGCTTGCCTTCGAAAAACTCCAGGTCGGCGAAGTCCCCTGGGAGAAGATCCTGAAAGACCGCGTCCCCTGGGCCCTCGGCACCTGGGGCCGCGCCGCCGGCTCCAGCCTCGACCTCTGGGACGAGATGCGCGCGGTCCTCTATCGCCTCGAGGGCCACCCCGATCTGCAAGCGGCGGGCGACGCGATCCTGCGGGCCGCGACCTTGGGCGGCGCCCGGGCCCTGGGAATGGAGGCCGAGATCGGCAGCCTCGAGAAGCACAAGCGCGCCGATTTTCTCGCCGTTGCGGCGCCGGAAGAGGACGAGCCCCTCGCCGCCGCCTTGATCCGCGGCGTCCGCCCCGCCGACATCGCGGCGGCCTTCGTAGACGGCGTCGAGCTCTTCGCCCAACCATAATATAGCGCCCCATCCCGCAATTCGATGGACCTGCGTCTCGATATTTGCGAGACGGCAGCCGCCGGCTCCGCAGGTCGCAACTTTTTCGACGGGACCGCGATAAGCCCTGGAGCAGGGTGAGTGGAGGTAAGCTAGGAATTCACAACGATTATTCCCGTTTAGGCCGAGGCACACGGTCTAGACCGCGCGGGTGACTGCGTAAGGGACCTCTACTTTGGGGGCACTAGGTGAGCGGACCGACATCATTCCGTCTATCTCAGGAGACCTTTGAGCTTCTGAAGAAAAACCGCGATTTCTATGAGTCGCTGTTCGACCTTCAGAAGAAGAAGGAATCTCCCTTACTTCCGAAAGCGACCGACTCCGAGTCCCGGACCGAGTCCAAGGTCCGCGACAATGGCGACGTCGAGGTCTCGCTGGTCCTGCCCGTCGACGACGACGGCGAAGCGGCGAACGGCCGCCTCTACGTCCGCGACACATTCGTCTTCGACGCCTCCGAGCGCGTCCTCAAGTCCTACCAACGCAGCTTCGAGCACAACGGCAAGGGCGGCGACGAATGGAAGGGCTGGCTCGCCAAGTACCAGACTCTTGCCGGCGGCGCGGGCCGCGGGGCGACCGACCCGGTCGTGCAGAAATTCGCCCACCGCGTGGCGCGTAGCTACGGCCGCGCGATCGTCGACGACGACGCAAACACCCTGCCCGAGATCAAGGCCGCCTTCGAAAAAGAGCGGCGCCTGCTCAAGACGACCAACCAGCAGGTGCTCGACCTCAACGCGGGCCTCGAGTTCAAGATCAAGGACAAACTTAATTTTTACAATCTCGCTTGGCGCGACGGGAAGCTCGAGGTCACCCTCCAGCTCTCCGTTGACGATGACGCCGACGCGACGAACGGCCGCATCCTGCTGCGCGACAAGTACACGCTGAACGCCGAGACGCTGGCCTTCGAGGGCTATGAGCGCGCCTGGAAACTGGCGCCCGGCGCCGAAGGCGACGCGCGCCTGCAGGCCGTTCTAAAAAAATTGCAGGCCGGCGCCAAGCCGCCCACGGAGGAGGCCGAGGCCTTCATTCAGGCCCTCCTGCCCGCGCTCTTGCCCAAGGCCGAGCCGGACGGCTCCGCGGTCTTGGCCCTGCTCGGGGCGGGCAAGACCTTGCCTAAGGATTACCGCTCGCCGCTCGCGAGACGCGGGCAAGGCGACCCGGAGGGCCTGAAGGCCGCCGCGCAGTCCTCGCTGGAGGCGATGTACGTAGTCGCCCAAGAGCAGGTGATGAAGCGCTACGACGAGAGCCAGGGTTGGCTGCATTTCGGGGCCTCCGTCGACCAAGTCAAGGAAAAGGGCCTCGTCGAGGGACTGTTCCAAAAAGCGAAGACGGCCTCCGAGAAGAATCCCGGCGTGCATCCCTTCGCGCTCTTCCAAAAATTGGAGCTGAGCGCCGAAGAGACGGCGCTGCGCGACCGGCTGCTGGGCGACAAGCTGATGCAGGAATTCGACGCCCTGGCCCAAGAGCCCGACGCCGCGCTGCGCGGCAAGTCGCTCGCCCTATTGGCCCAGCAGAAGCTCTTGATCGACGCGGGGATGGGCGAGTCGGCGATGTTTCTCGCCGAGCAGCTCAAGAAGGAGCCCGCGACGCAAAGGGTCGGCGAAGACATCCTCGCCGTCGTCCAAGGCAAGGGGGATTTCGGCCAGAAGGTCGGCTACGTTCTGCCCCTGTTCTGCAAGGAAGTCTCCAAGCCCTCGATGCTGCTCGGCATGGCTGCCGCGCCCTTCATGGGCACGGCCTTCGAGTTGGGCGGCCTTAAATTGGCGGCCTGGGCCTACGACGCCAAAAAAATCTCCGACATCGGCCGCGGCGCCAAGCTGGGTGCCGCCGTCCTGGGGATGACCGGCGAGGCCGTCGGTTTCACCGCCATCCACCGCGGTTTCGAGCGGATGCACCACGGCGGCGACAAGGCCTGGAACGGCGCCTGGCAGGAAATCGTCTCGGCGACCTTGATGTTCGGCGGCATGCGCCTCACCCACGGCATGACCGGTCTGGCGACCGCCCGCATGGCGGAGGGCGCCTGGGGCGCCAAGCTGGGCTATCGCTTCGGCGAGGCGCAATTCGCGGGGGCCTTGGGCCGCTCGCCGACCGGCCGTTTCTTCTTCGACGGCGCCGCGCAAGCGGCCGGCAAGGGCATCCCCACCCTCACCACCTCCGGCAAGGCCTTGAGCGGCACGATGAACCACTTAGGCGGCATCCTCACGATGCAGGCCAGCGGCGCGCTGAGCCGCAAGCTGGGCCTCATGCCCGAGAACAATCAGAGCTTCGGCGCCAACTTCTTCGACGCCACCGTCATGTACACCCAGGCGATGGTCGGATCGCATGCGGCCAACCTGGCCAGCGGCGGGTCCCTGCACCGGAATTTGGGCGCCTTCAAGATGGGCGTGGAAAACCTGAAGAAGGGGATGCCTGTAACGCCTCCGCCGGCACCTCCCGCCGCGCCGGATCCCGCGACTCAGGCCAAGCCCGATTCCGCGCAGGCGCCCGCAACGCCCCCGCCGGTCGACCCCAATGCCGCCGCGGCCCCGGCCCCCGCGCCGGCCGCCAAGAAGCCGGGCTTCGCGGAACGCCTGCGCGCCCGCTTCGCCAAGGCCGCGCCCGAGGCCAAGGCGCCGACGCCGGCCGCGGACCCCGCCGTCGCGCCCGCCGATCCCGCCGCCGTTACGGCCGAGGCCAAGAAGCCCTCGTTGCTCGACCGCCTCTTGGTCGGTCGCGAGGGAAAGGCCAAGACTGTCCTCGAGGCGGCCCGCGAGTGGATCGGAAATCTCTCCCCGACCAAGGTGAAGGCCCTCGAGGCCGAGCTGGCCAAGCTGCGCGCCGAGAAGGCGACGGTGGAAGGCGAGAAGGCGGCGAAGGAAGAGTCGCTGGGCGAGCTGCAAAAACAATTCGACGCCTTGAAGACCCAGCAAGAGGCCGCCCGCGCCGAGATCGAGGCCAAGGCCAATGAGCTCCAGGGGCTCCGAGATCAGTTGACCCAAGTCGAGGGGCAAAAGACCGCCGCCGAGACCTTGGTCGCTGAAAAGGCGCAGGCCCTCGGCGAGGCGGAAGCCCGGTTGAAAGATCTGGAAACTCAGAAGACCGATGCCGAGCAGAGGCTCAGGGACTACCAAGAGCAGGCCGAGCTCTCCGAGTTGGATCTCGGCGTCGGAAGCCTCGAGCAGCAGATTCAGGCCCACAAGGCCGAGCTGGGCAAGCTGCGCAAGGAAAAGCAGGAGGCCGAAGTTCAGGCGGGGGCCCACCGGCAGGCCGCGGACGAATTGCGCAGCAAGTTGACCGAGGCCGAGGGCGAACTCGAGCGCCGCAAGCATGTGGACGAGGCCTTGAAGGAGTCCGAGGCGAACGCCGCCGAGCTGGGCGAGAAAATCGTAGAGCTGAGCGGCTCTTTGGAAGGTTTGCAGCGCCAGGTCGGCGAATTGGCCGCCAAGGACGAGGGGGCGACGCGCCTCACCACCGAACAGGCCCAAAAGATCGCCGAGCTCGCGGGCCTCAAGACGGAGCTGGAAGGCAAGCTCAGGCAGGCTGTGGAGGATATCGCCGGTCTGCGTAAGGACCTCGGCGAGCGCGAGGCCGAGCTCAATGCCCTTCGGGACAGCTACGAAGACGTCCAGGCCCAGCTCCGTTCGGCCAATCACCGCGTCGAGGCCCAGGTACGTTCGATCGAGCACCTCGGCAAGGTCAAGGAGTCCCTCGAGACCCAAAAGGCGACGCTCGAGGGCGAGCTCGCGACCGAACGCGGCAACAAGGAAGAGATCCAGCGCCAGTTGGACGAGAACGCCAACAAGCTCAAAGACGTCAATCGCGAGCTCGGCGCCGCCCGGCACGATTTAGAAATCACCAACGCCGGCAAGAAGGCGGCCCAGGGAGAGGCGACCCGCCTGCGGGAGCGCCTCGAGGAGGCGCAAAGGCTTCGGACGGAAAGCGAGACAAGGCTCCAGCAGGCCGCCCGGGATCTCGAGACGCAGCTCCGCGATCAGGGCAAGCGGCTCGAGGCCTCTCAACAAGAGGCCGCCGAGATTGG
>JADYZQ010000014.1 GCA_020853015.1 Deltaproteobacteria bacterium | reverse complement strand
TCGCGGGGACCGAGATCACCAAGACCAAGGGGCAGTTCGACACCCAGGTCTCCGGCCAGGCCTCCTACAATCTCGACCGTTCGGACCAGACCAGCATCATCTTCGGCACCGACAACCGCACCGTGGTTTGGGATGCCAAGGCCGAGAAGAAATTTCCCGTCGGCGTCCAGGGTGCAATCAGTCTGGGCAACCTGCGCGAGTCGACCAACTCGGCCTTCGCCACCGATCCCGCCTTCTTCGACACCCGGCTGCGCTTCGACGTCAAGGCGGCGATGCTGAAGAACCGCTTCGGCAAGTCCGATAAGGCCCAGATCGCCCTCGCCGAGGCGGGGCAGAAGATCTCGGAAGAGCTCTCCCGGACGGTCGTCGAGGACCGCGCGGCCGAGGCCGTGACCTCCTACTGGAATTGGGTCGCCACCCGCTACTACGTCGAGGTGGCCCGCCGCTTCCTCAAGCTGGCCCAGGATTTCCTGGACACCACTCAAAACAAGAAGGTCCTGGGCCTGGCCGAGGACACCGACACGCTGGGCGCCCAGGCGCTCGTGGTCGAGCGTCAGGCCGAGCTCGAGCGGGCCAAAAATCTCAATCTCGACGCCGAAAAACGCCTGCGCTACCTGCTCGACGACAGCGCCGGGAAATCCTGGCGCGCCAAGGACCCCCTGCGCAGCGACCGCCGGCCGGGTATCAAAGAAGACCTGCTGCAGACCGCGCTTCAATCCCGACCCGAGTATCTTGCGCTGCGCCGCGAGGCCGAGGCAAAGGACATCCAGGTCTCTCTTGCCAAGGACCAAAAGTGGCCTAGCCTCGACCTTTTCACTTCCCTCGAGCTTAATTCCGTCGATCCCAGCTACGGGACGGTGCTGCGAGAGACCTTCAGCGCCCAACACCCCAACTGGCTGATCGGGGCGCAGTTCAGCCTCAGCATCGAAAACCGCATCGCGAAGGGCGAGCTGGACCGCGGCAAGCTCGAGAAGGCCAAGGTCCTGGTCCAAATGAAGGAGTTGGAGAACCTGATCGCGCTCGAGATCGACGAGAGCTGGCGCGAGGTCCTGCTGCAGCGCAAGGAAACGGATAATTTCACCCGGGCCGCCGACCTGCAGCGCCGCAAGATGGACGAGGAGACCCAGAAGTACTTTCTGGGACGCTCCGACAGCGACACCATCGTGCGCTTCCAAGAGGACGCCCTCGCCGCCGAACGCAAGCGCCTCGAGGCCGAGCTGCGCTACCGCCTGGCCTGGGTGCGGCTGCGCAAGTCGGCCGGGACGCTGGTGCCGCCGGGGGCGGAAAGCCAGACAGGGGCCGTTAAATGAAGTCGCTCTCCGAATGGTCGATCCGAAACGGCCTCTTGGTCAACCTCCTCACCGTCTTCGTCATCGTCGCGGGCGTGATGGCTCTCATGAACAACCGGCGTGAGGCCTTTCCCAATTTCTCCTTCGACGTGGTTCAGGTCCGCACCCACTATCAGGGCGCGACGCCGGCCCAGATCGAGAAGCTGATCACCATTCCCATCGAGAAGGAACTCAAGGAGGTCGACGACATCAAAGAGATGGTCAGCGCCTCGATCGAGGGGATGTCGCTCATCTATCTCGTCATCGAGCCGGATGCCGCCAACAAGGACAAGACCGTCAACGACATCCAGCGCGCCGTCGACCGCGCCGAGGACCTGCCCGAGGACCTGAAGGAAAAGCCGGTGGTCGAGGAGTTCACCACCAAAAACACGCCCATGCTCGAGGTGACCCTCTACGGCGACATGTCCGACCTCGAGCTTCGGCGCCAGGCGCGCCTGCTCGAGGCGGCGCTGCTCGACGACCCCAACGTCGCCAAAGTGACCCGCCGCGGCTACCGCGAGCCGGAATATTCCGTCGAGGTCGATCCGGACAAGATGGCGCATTACCACCTGAGCCTCTCCGACGTGATGCGCGCCCTCTCCGCGACCAACGTCAACATCCCCGGCGGGGACATCCGGGAGGGTGGACAGGAGTTCCTGCTGCGGATCTCGGGCGAGTATTTCGCCCCCGAGGAAATCCTCGATGTCGTGATCCGCAGCAACGACGCGGGTTTCGCGGTCAAGGTGCGGGACGTGGGACGGGTGATTCCGACCCTCGAGAAGGTCACCATCACCAACCGCACCGACGGGGCGCCCTCGATCAACCTGCAGATCCTGAAGCGAGACCGTTCCGACGTGATCGACCTGGTGCGGGACGTCAAGGCCATCATCGCCGACTTCCAGGCCAAGGCGCCGCCCGAGCTTAAGATCGGGATCGTCGACGACGTTTCCTACTACGTGGAACGGCGGCTGAAGGTATTGATCAACAACGCCCTGATCGGCTTGGTCCTGTTGATGATCCCCCTCCTGGTCTTCCTGACGCCCCGCACGGCGCTCAGCGCCGCCTTGGGGATTCCGACCGCGGTCATGGCCACCTTCGCGATGATGCATTTCTTCGGCATCACCATCAACCTGATGAGCCTCTTCGGCCTCATCATGGTCTCGGGCATGCTGGTCGACGAGGACATCGTCATCGCCGAGAACGTCCACCGCCTAATGGAGGAGGGGATGCCGCCCAGGCTGGCCGCGGTGGAGGGCACCAAACAGGTGGCCAGCTCGGTTGTGGCGACGGTCTTGACCACCATCACCGCCTTCGCGCCGCTGCTGTTCATGACCGGGATCTTCGGAAAATTCGTCAAGCAGATCCCCCAGGTCGTTATCATCACGCTTTGCGCTTCCCTGGTGCAGGCCCTGGTGGTGCTGCCCTCGCACATCTACGACCTCAACAAGATGTCCGAGGACGAGGCGCGCAAGCACTTCGAACGCAGCTCGAAGCACCGACTGATGAACGGCCTCTTGGCCTTCTACGAGAAGACCCTGCGTTTCCTGATCTCGCGGCGCTATTTCGCGACCCTGTTTTTCACGTTCTTGATGCTCGGGACCTTCGCCTTCGGCTACTTCAAGGTTCCTTTCATCCTCTTTCCCGCGGAGGGGATCGAACAGTTCTTCGTGCGCGTCGAGGGCGAGGTGGGCACGCCCGTCGAGGCGACTACCGAGCGCATGCAGGCCATCGAAAAGGCCCTGATGAAGCTGCCCAAAAACGAGCTGGACCATTTCGTCACGATGGGCGGGATCACCCAGAACGACCCTACCGATCCCTTCACCAACCGGGCGAGCCACGTCGGCCAAATTTGGGTCTTCCTCACACCGGAGACCGAGCGGCAGCGCACCGCCCACGACATCATCGAGAGCCTGCGTTCCGAGGTCGAGAAGATCGAGGGCTTCAAGAAGGTCTATTTCGACAACGTCCGCCCCGGCCCGCCGGTCGGGAAGCCGGTCGCGGTGCGGGTCAAGGGCGACGACTTCGCAGTATTGGACAAATTGGCACAGCAGTACGTGGCCTACCTCAACACCCTCCCGGGCGTGAAGGACGTGAAGAGCGACTACGAGCCGGGCAAGTCCGAGCTGCGCGCGCAGATTGACGTCGGTCGGATGTCCCAGGCGGGGCTGACCTACCAGGACGTCGCCTCCGCGGTACGGGCCTCCTTCGAGGGCGGGATCGCGACGACCATCAAGCAGGGCGACGAGGAGATCGACGTCGTGGTGCGGTTTCCCGAGGAGATCCGCCGCAACAAGACCAGCCTGCAGGACGTCCTGATCTCCAATCGGGAGGGCCGACTGATCCCGCTCAAGCAGATCGCGACCTTCCGGGTCGAGCCGGCCCTCTCGATGATCAAGCATGACGACCGCAAGCGCCTGATCTCGGTGACCGCCAACGTGGACGAGGCCGTAACCACCTCGCGGAAGGTCAATGCGGCGCTGGCCGAGCATTTCAAGGCGCGGATCAAAGAATTTCCCGGCGTCCTGGTCAAGTACGGCGGTGAGGAGGAGGACACCCAAGAGTCCCTCGACAGCCTGATCCGTGCGATGCTCCTGGCCATCTTCCTCACCTTTATCATCATTGCCGCGACCTTCCGCTCGTTGTGGGAGCCGCTGGTGATCCTGACGACCATCCCGATGGGCATGATGGGGGTCGTGTACGGATTCTACCTCTTCGGCGAGCCCCTGGGCTTTCTCGCGACCTTGGGCATCATCGGCTTCGTCGGCGTCATCGTCGACGGGGCGCTCTTAATCATCGAATTCATCAACCAGGAGAAAGCCAAAGGCATGGCCTTCAAGGAGGCCATCGTCCGCGGATCCAAGGCCCGCCTGCGCCCCATCATCCTGACCACCGCGACCACCGTTCTCGGCATCGTCCCCTCGGCCTTCGGGATCGGCGGCACCGATCCCTTCATCCAGCCGATGGCCTTCGCGATGAATTGGGGGCTGGCGGTCGGCACTTTCCTGGCGGTGTTGTTCATTCCGGTCTTCCTCGCGGTGCTCGACGACGTCTTCGGCCGCTTCCGTCGCAGGGAACCCGCCGTTTAGCAGGCTCTTAAAAAACCCCGCCAAGCCGCGTTAAACGGCCCTTTCCGGGCCGCAATCCGAAAAAATCGCATTTTTGGGCAAAAAATGGGGTTTTTTCGCAATAAAACCTTCGACAACCGCATGAATCCTTGTTATGGAAGCCTTCCACAAAAGGTCGATTTCGACTTTTAATGAAAGGAGCGAACCCTATGGGTAAAGCACTAACCAAGTCTCAGATCGCCGATCACCTCGCCAAGAAATGCGAGCTCAAGAAGAAGGACGCCATGAACCTTCTCGAAGAGCTGTCCACCTTGGCTTACAAAGAGGCCAAGAACACCTTCACCCTCCCGGGTATCGGCAAGCTGGTGCTGGTCAACCGGAAGGCTCGCATGGGCCGCAACCCGCAGACCGGTGAGCCCATCAAGATCCCCGCGAAGCG
>JADYZQ010000013.1 GCA_020853015.1 Deltaproteobacteria bacterium | reverse complement strand
GGCGCTGGGTTTCACGCCGCCGCAATTCGCCCACCTCCCGCTCATTCTCGGGCCCGACCACACGCTGCTCTCCAAGCGCAACGGCAGCACCTCGGTGGGCGAGCTGAAGGCGAAGGGCTACCTGCCGCCGGCCATCCTCAACTACCTGGCCCTGCTCGGCTGGGCGCCCCCGGAGGGCAAGGATATCGTCCCGCCTGGGAAGCTCGTCGAGAGCTTCGACCTGGGCCGCGTCTCGCGCAGCAGCGCGATCTTCGACTGGGCCAAGCTCGACCACATCAACCAGGTCTATATGATGCAGCTCAGCGAGGAGGACTACCTCGCGAAGGCCCGCGAGTCCTTGGCCGCGGCGAATTTCTCCCCGGGACAGACCCCCGAGGAAAACCTGCGCAAGGTTCTGCTCGCCCTGCGCCCCAACGCGAGAAGTTTTTCGGAAATCCCGGGATGGATGGGCCTGCTCCTCGGCCATCCTCAGCCGCAAAACGACGAGGCCCGCGAGGTCTTGAGCGCCCCCGAGAGTCGCAAGGTCCTCGAGACCCTGGCCAAGCTCATCGAGGCCCGCGAGGACGAGATGAACGCGGCGAGCTACGAGCAGATCCTCGAGGAGCTCAAAAAGAAGACCAAGATTAAGGGCAAGAAATTGTTCATGCCGGTCCGCGTGGCCCTGACGGGCGGGACGGAAGGTCCCGAACTCGCCGCGCTGGTGACCGCGCTCGGCAAGACCCAAGTCCTAGAAAGAGTTCGCAGTGCCTTTGAGAATCTACAACACGAAAAGCCGCAATAAAGAAGACTTCCAACCCCTGAACCCGCCGCGCGTCGCGATGTACGTCTGCGGGATCACCGCCTACGACTACTGCCACCTGGGCCACGCCCGGGCCTCGGTCGTCTTCGACGTCATCTACCGCTACCTCAAGTTCAAGGGCTACGAGGTCCGCTACGTCCGCAATTTCACGGACATCGACGACAAGATCATCCGGCGGGCCCAGGAGCGCGGGCAAGACTGGAAGCAGGTGGCCGAGTTCTTCATCCAGGCCTTTTTGGAAGACATGAGGGCGCTCGGCAACCTCCCTCCCGGCGACGAGCCCCGCGCGACCGAGTTCATCGCCGAGATGCAGGCGATCATCGCCAAGCTGGTCGAGAAGGGCATCGCCTACCCCGCCAAGGGCGACGTCTTCTATTCGGTGCGGAAGTTCCCGACCTACGGCGAGCTGGCGCAGAAGAACCTCGAGGAACTCGAGGCGGGCGCCCGCGTCGAGGTGCAGGAGGCCAAGAAAGACCCGCTGGATTTCGCCCTCTGGAAGGCCGCCAAGCCCGGCGAGCCGGAGTGGGCCTCGCCCTGGGGCCAGGGCCGCCCCGGCTGGCACATCGAGTGCTCGGCGATGAGCACCAAGCTGCTCGGCCCATCGCTCGACATCCACGGGGGCGGCCGCGATCTGATCTTTCCCCACCACGAGAACGAGCGCGCCCAGTCCGAGGGCGCCTACGACAAGCCCTTCGTCAAATATTGGCTGCACAACGGCTTCGTCAACCTCAACGCCGACAAGATGAGCAAGTCGACGGGGAATTTTTTGACCATCCGCGACGTCCTGGTGCAGTACCCGCACGAGGCGATCCGTTACTTTCTGCTCTCGGCGCATTACCGTTCGCCGTTGGACTTCAACGAGGGCAACATGAAGGAGGCCTTGGCGGCGGTCGACCGCGTCTACCAGACCTTGCAAAGGTTGGAGGAATGCGGCCCGGGCCGGGACGGAGCGGGGCCGGAATCGGCATGGTCTTCCGTGGAAGACTTCCCGGCCGCCTTCGAGGACGCGATGGACGACGACTTCAACAGCGCGCAGGTGCTGGGCGTTTGCTTCGAGCTGGTGCGCGAGATCAACAAGTTCCTCGACGCCGGACCCTCTGCCTCCCACCTTGAAAAATACCGCGCCGAGGTCAAGAATGCCCTGGCGCGGGTCGGCGCCTGTCTGGGGCTTTTTGCCCAGCCGCCCCAAGCCTATTTCGAGGCGCGCAGGCGCTTCACCTTAAGCCAAGGGGCCTTGAGCGAGGCCGAGATCCTGCAAAAGATCGCCGAGCGCAAGGAGGCCCGCCGCAACAAGGATTTCAAGATGTCCGACCGCATCCGCGACGAGCTCGCCGCCCAAGGCATCCTCCTCGAGGACAAACCCGACGGGACGACCACCTGGAAGGCGAAATAGGTGGCGTATGGGGAAGGACAGGATCGTCCGTTACGCGCAGAGGATCGCCGAGCATGCCGACGCCAAGTGGGTGGCGCCGGTTTTCTTCGTCCTGTTTTTCCTGGATAGCCTTTTCGTCTTCATTCCCTGCGACAGCCTGCTCGGCACCACGGTCGCGATCCGTCCCCGGCACGTCGTGAAGTGGCTGGTCGCCTCGGTCTTGGGCGTGGTCGCGGGCCTGGGCTTGGTGGTGGTGGCGAGCTACACCTTCCTTCACGGCTACCTGGATACCCTGGTGCACAACAATTCCCTATATTCCGGGGTGAACGATATCGTGCAGCACGCCCAGACTTACGGCTACCTCGAGCTGACGGTCAGCGTCTTCACCGTCGTGCCCTGCGTGATCGGCGCCATCGCCGCCGCCATGATCGGAATGAATCCCTGGGCGGTCTATGGGATCGTGGTGGCGGCCAAGCTGCTGCGCGTGTTTTTGGCGGTCTGGATCATCCACTCGGGCGGGACCTTGCTCAAGCGCATCGTGCGGGTGTATTTGAAGATTCCCGTGTAATTTTTGCGGTCGGATACGAAATTTACGTTGCTGGAAAGTATTCGCGCCCCCTGTAGGGGCCGTTCGCGAACGGCCCCTGCGGAGCTCGCTGGAAAAATGCCATAACGCGATGTTAATCCGCCCCTTTCAAATCTTCTCCGACCTCAAGCCCCGCGGCGACCAGCCGGCCGCCATCGAGGCCCTCGGCTCCGAATTCGCCCGCGGCCGCAAGCAGCAAACCCTGCTCGGCGTCACCGGCAGCGGGAAGACCTTCACGATGGCCAACGTCATCCAGCGGGTGCAGAAGCCCACCCTGGTGATGGCCCCCAACAAGACCCTGGCCGCCCAGCTCTACCGCGAGTTCAAGGACCTCTTTCCCGAGAACGCCGTCGAGTACTTCGTCAGCTACTACGACTACTACCAGCCCGAGGCCTACGTTCCGGCCCAGGACCTCTTCATCGAGAAGGACTCCTCGATCAACGAGGAGATCGACAAGATGCGCCACGCCGCGACCCGCGCGCTGCTCGAGCGCAACGACGTCATCATCGTCG
>JADYZQ010000012.1 GCA_020853015.1 Deltaproteobacteria bacterium | reverse complement strand
CTGATCTACGTCGGCCGCGCCGCCCAGGCGAGCCCCGCCGACAGCTACCTGCACCTGCACCTGCGCGAGCAAAAACGCATCGTCGCAGCCGCTTTAGGAGAAAGCCACTAAATGAAGCACGAGGTCATTGTCCCCAGCGCGGGCGAGTCCATCAACGAAGTCTTTATCGGAACCTGGCTCAAGAAGACGGGCGACTACGTCAAAAAGGACGAGGTCCTCCTCGATCTCGAGACCCAGAAGACCACCTTCGAGATCCAGGCCGAGTACAGCGGCCGCATCGAGGTGCTGAAGCCCGAGGCCGAGACCCGCGTCAAGCCGGGCGACGTGATCGCGATCATCGACGACAGCGTCGCGGCCGAGAACGGCGCCGGCGCCGACAAACCCGCCCCGGCCATCGCCGCGGCGTCCGCGCCGTCGGCCGCCGCAAGCGCTGCGCCCGCCCGCGCCGCCGAGCCCATCCTCCATCCCTCGGCCCGCAAGCTCGCGGCCGAAAAGGGCGTCGACGCCGCCTCCCTCCAGGGCAGCGGCAAGGACGGACGCGTCCTGAAGGAAGACGTGATGCGGGCCAACGCCACGGCCACCGTGACCCAGCTGCGCCCCGCCGCGTCGCCGACGCCCGCCGAAACCAAGCCGCACCTCCCGGTCTTCACCTACCACGTCGACGAGGCGCGCGGGGAGCGCCGCGAGCCCGCCTCGCGGATCCGCCGCACCATCGCGCAAAACCTGGTCAACGCCCAGCACACCGCGGCCATCCTGACGACCTTCAACGAGGTCGACATGACCCAGGTCCTGGCCTTCCGGAAAAAATACAAGGAGAAGTTCCAGGCCAAGCACGGCGTGGGGCTCGGCATGGTCGGCATCTTCGCCAAGGCCTGCGTGCGCGCGCTCAAGGCCTATCCCCTGGTCAACTCCACCTTCACCGGCGAGGACATCATCTATCGGGATTTCGTCGACCTCTCGGTCGCGGTGAGCACCGACTCGGGCCTGGTCGTCCCGGTGATCCGCGACGCCGATAGGATCGGCGTGGCCGAATTCGAGAAGAAGCTCGACGAGCTCGGCCGCCGCGCCAAGGAAAAGAAGCTCTCCATCGCCGAGATGACCGGCGGCACCTTCACCATCAGCAACGGCGGCGTCTTCGGCTCGCTGCTCTCGACGCCCATTCTCAATATGCCGCAATCCGGCATCCTCGGCCTGCACAAGATCCAGGAGCGGCCGGTCGTCGTCGACGGACAGATCGTCGCGCGGCCCATGATGTACCTCGCGCTTTCCTACGACCACCGCATCATCGACGGCCGCGAGGCGGTGAGCTTCCTGGTCAAGGTCAAGGAAGGCGTCGAAAATCTCGAGCTCGTGCTCACCGAAAAAGACCTCAATCTCTGACAAGGCAGACTTATGGCATCCGAAATCTCCTACGACCTTATCGTCATCGGGGCGGGCCCCGGCGGCTACGTCGCCGCCATCCGCGCCGCGCAACTCGGCATGAAAGTCGCCTGCGTCGAGAAAGACCGCGCGCTCGGCGGCACCTGCCTCAACGTTGGGTGCATCCCCAGCAAGGCCCTGCTCGAATCCTCCGAGCTCTACGCCCAGGCCAAGGACAAGCTGAAGGACCACGGCGTGCAGCTGAGCGGCCTCGCCCTCGACCTGAAGAAGTGCATGGAGCGCAAGGACCAGGTCGTCGCCCAGCTCACCGGAGGCGTTGCGAGCCTCTTCAAGAAAAACAAGATCGACCACGTCCTCGGCCAGGCCCAGCTCAACGCCGACCGCAGCGTGACCGTCCGGCAGAGCAAAGAAGAGACGACCTTGCGGGCCAAGCACGTGATCCTCGCCACCGGCAGCCGCCCCATCGAGATCCCCGGCGTGGCCGTCGACGGCAAATCCGTCGTCGACTCGACCGGCGCCCTGGCGCTCAGCCAGGTGCCGAAGAAGCTGATCGTGATCGGCGGCGGCTACATCGGCCTGGAATTGGGCTCGGTCTACCTGCGCTGGGGCAGCCAGGTCACGGTGCTCGAGGCCCTCGACCGCATCGTCCCGGCCATGGACCTCGAGGTGGGCAAGGCCTTCCAGCGCGTCCTGCAGAAGCAGGGCATGCAGTTCCAGCTTTCCACCAAGGTGAAGGGCGCCGCCGTCAAGAAGGACGGTACGGTGGACGTGACGGTCGAGGACGCCTCCGGGAAGGCCGCGACGCTCAACGCCGACGTGGTTTTGGTGGCGGTGGGCCGGCGGCCCAACACCGAGGGCCTCGGCCTGGACAAGGCCGGCGTCAAGGTCGACGAGCGGGGCCGCATCGCGGTGGACGAAAAATTTCGGACCTCCTTGCCCGGAGTTTACGCGATCGGCGACGTGATCGCCGGACCGATGCTCGCCCACAAGGCGATGGAGGAAGGCGTGGCGGTGGCCGAAAACCTGGCGGGCCAGGCGGGCCACGTCAACTACGACGCCATCCCCAGTGTGGTCTATACCTGGCCCGAGGTGGCCTCGGTGGGCCTCACCGAAGAGCAGTTGAAAGAGAAAGGCGTCGAGTACAAGGCCTTCAAGTTTCCGTTCCTGGCCGTCGGCAAGGCGATCGCGATGGGCGAAAAGGAAGGCTGGGTGAAGTTATTGGCCGACAAGAAGACCGACCGGCTCTTAGGCGCCCACATCCTCGGCGCCCGCGCCTCCGACCTGATCGCCGAGCTGGTCCTTGCGATCGAGTTCAAGGCCAGCGCGGAGGACGTCGCCCGCACCTGCCACGCCCACCCCACGCTCTCCGAGGGCGTCAAAGAGGCGGCCTTGGGGCTGGGCAGCGGGACTATCCACGCCTAGGGAAATTCCATTCCGAAAGCCAGGCTCTTGAGGGTCTTCAGGGCGGGTTTCAGGGCCCAGCCCGCGCGGTCGCGTTCGGCCTGAGCCTGCTTGCGCAAAGCCAAGACCACTTCCCGGAAGCGCCGCGACTGCCGGTGGACCTTCCCCGCCGAGTCGAGCTGCGCGCGCGTGATCCGGATGGGCTCGCCCCAATTGACGATCACCTTGCTCGGCAGGAAGAAGGGGATCTTAGGCACCACCCAAAAAGGATATTTGGCGATGGGCCGGATCAAGGTATTGAGGACCTTCTCGTTTTTGATCACCCAAAACTTCAGCATCTTCTCGATGCCCGCATGGGCGATCGGCAAGATCATCACGCTCTTCTTGCCGCTATCCTTCATGTATTGGTGGGCCATGCGCAAAAAGCCGGTGTGAAACTCGGGCATATGGTCCGGGTCGGTGAGCCCGTTCAGGAAATCCATACCCTCGGGAAAGAGCAGGATGTGCTTCTCCCGCAAGGCCTTGGCCCCGGCCTCGACCGAGATCGGGATGCACTGGCAGCTGCGGAAAAATTCCCGCACCAGGGGTAGCTTGAAGGCCTCGGGAAACACTAGGGTACCGACGTGCCCGGCACCCTCGATGTGCATGATGTAATTGATCAAGGTCGCCTCGATGGTCAGCGAGTGGTTGCTGATCAAGATCGCGTTTTCCTTGCGGGCGACCTCGATGCACTCCTCGAGCGCGCCGAGATGCTCGACGCGAAGGTAATAGTCGTGCAACCATTTGATCCATCGGCTGTGGGATTCGTAGACCGAATCGCCCATCGGTCGGTCGTCGTATCGAAAGGAAAGAACCTCCCGGATAGGTTCCAACATGCGCACCCCCTCGCCGGCGCAATGGGTCTTGGGCCGGCTTACCCCCTGAAAAAGCGGCGACGCCCCGCATCGGCCTTCGGCCGAGGCATCCCCGACTCCCATCAAGACTTGACGCGTCAAAATCGTCCTCCGGACGATCCTCGACGCGTCTAGGATATTTGTTTTTCGTTATTAACGCACCAGTCCTAGCCCCTTGTAAAGACGCGGCGCGTAGTCCTACTAACTCGATAATTTTTTCACCAAGGCCACGTAGGCCTCCATCGCCTTCTCGGCGCTCTTTCCCTTCTGCTTGGTCCACGCCTCGTACTTGGCCTTGCCCTTGAGATCGAGCATGCCCGGCTTTGGCCCGCGCACGTCGCCCTCGGTCGCCTGCTTGTAAAGCCCGTAGAGCTGCAATAGCTGGTCGTTGCTCAAATCCGAGAGCTTTTTGACGTCCTTGAGCGCCTGGTCGAAAGCCTTTTTGGTGGACATAACGACGAAACCCCCATTAAAAACGGCACATAAGGAGGAGATCCGATGCGACCTCTCCGCCGAACTGGAAAGATTTTAACCGCTCTGACGATTCTTGCCACCGCTTTTTCCGCCGCCTGCGAAAAAAAATCCCCGGTGCCCCCGCCGCCCGCCGCCACCCCGGCGCCGGCCGCGACCAAGTCCCTCCAATTGCCGAGGTTTTTAGGACTAAGCCTCAACGGCCAGCCGGTCGAGCAGGTCGCCGCCGCCTTCCAAGACACCCAGACCCTCGAGGTTCAGGATCTGCAAAAGAGCTTCGGCATCGAGGACCCGGCCTACCTCGAGAAAGTGTTGGGCCTGATCGAATCCCAGCTGCAATCCGGCGCGCCGATGAAATGGATCGGCGTTTATTTCGGAGGCGCGCCGAAAAATTTGGCGGACCGTTGCCTCAAGGACAGCGGTTCGGGGATCTGCCTGATCGAGCCCTACGCCTTCAACTGCGCCGAGGCGATTTCGCAAAAAAATTGGAACGAAGAAAACTTCTTGAAGCTTTGCCGCCGCCTGGGCCGGCTCAAGGCCTATAAGGCGGACCGTCTCGTCGCCCTGGTGTCGGACGAAGGATCCTTGGGATTTGAAGAAGGACCCGCAAGCGCTCCTCCGCCGATGGAGAAGGCCGCGGATAAGAAGTCCGCCAAGGCCAAGGCCCCGCCGGCGACGCCCGCGCCGACAAGTCCCGTCCCGACGGCGGGACGGCGCCCCTTCCCCGAGATGATCGACCTCTTGCAATACCTGCAGCGCGAAGGCCTGCTGGTCGGCTTCGTCGCCGATCAAGACGCCGCGTCCGCCTTGGGCGCGCTCGCCGCGCTGGGACTCAACCTCCCTGCCGACCGCATCGTGGGCCGTGAGGCCTTGGCGGAGTCAACGACCGAACGGCGCGCCCTTCAGGCGCTGCGCCTGGCGCGGCGCTATGTCGAGGCGCGCAACCGCCTCGCCGCGAAACCCGAGGACCAGATCAACCTCGAGGACCTGCGCCTCGTCC
The DNA here is from genome assembly GCA_020853015.1 of Deltaproteobacteria bacterium. Classification (GTDB taxonomy): domain Bacteria; phylum UBA10199; class UBA10199; order DSSB01; family DSSB01; genus DSSB01. The sequence continues at coordinate 13,385 of JADYZQ010000012.1, read as the reverse complement.
TGCTAATGGGCGACGATTTCGCACCCGGCAACGGGGCCGGTTTCGGCGACGGCATCGCTTACTTGGAAAATCTCTCCACCGTGCCCGGAGGGGCCGACCTGCTCTTCATCCATCGCCATGTCCTCGAGGCCGACAAAAATCTCAGCCGAAAGAAGGGTTCGCGTGAGAACTTCCAGTTCTTCCTCGCCCAGGCTCGAGCCCTGCATCCACTGCGCTTCGGGATCTCCCTCGAGCAGGCCGCGGTCGGCGAGGTGAAGGCCCCCGGCGGCAAGGGCGGCTTTCTCACGCAGGATCCCGGCGCCGCGCCGGAGTCCCTGCCCACCGAGACCCGCCCCACCGAGACGCAGCCTACCGAGACCAAGCCCGGCGCCACGCCGGCGCCGGGCGCCGCGAAACAGCCGGAGACCCAGCCAAGCACCCTGCTGCAGATCCCGCCGGCCGCGCCGCCGGATCCGCGGCGGGACGCGCTGTAACGGTTTGTTTTCAAGACTCCATCGCAAGGGGGCGTCCGATTTTCGAACGCTTCCCGTCAAGAAGCTCCCGGCGATTCCCCGGCCTCCCCCGTTAAGCCTTGGAAATACGGCCGTATTTTTTCTAGGGTCTGAGAACCCGCGATGGCATCCGGCCTGCACTCCTTGCCGGATATGAAAATCGCCCGACAGAACGCGTCCCCCTCCGAAACCTCGCGAGCAGAACCCCAAGCAAGCCCGCAGCCCCTGCCTCCCCCGCCCTCCGAGCCTCCCGAACGCCGAGCTCCCGAAAGATTGCGCGCGCTAGAACGGCGCCGAAATTACGACTTCTCCGGCCGGACAGGAGAAGCCTGGGATATTTTGCAAGCCACGAATTTCCAATCCGAGAACGCCGTGGCCAACGCACTTCTCCGACAAGTCAACAACTCCGCCGGAGGCGCCGCGGCGGTCCTCAACGTCGTCAACAACGCGGCGGGTTACGCGCTAGTGGACGCGCCGCGGGCCCTGGAGAAAGGCCTAGTCGCGGCCGGCGGACCCTCCTTCGAGGAGCTGGCCGTGGCCGCGCGCAGCGCCACGCCGGGAATGCCGCTCGACGACCTCGCTTGCTACGGCTTGGCCAGGATCGCCCAGCTCTCCCGCCGTGTGCGGCTGCGGATCAATCCGAGCGACCTTCGCCTCGGACCCGAGGCCCTCGACCACATCCAAAAAAGGCACCTCGACGGCTGGCCCGCCCGGCTTCCGAAGAGCCTCTTTTTTCCCAACGTGGACTTGGAGAAACTGCTCAAGCAAGCGGCGAAGATCCCCCGCTCGGCGCAGCGCGGCGGCAACTACGAACGCATCGTCGAGAGCGCACGCTACGTGGGCATCGACCGACGATCGCTCGAGCCGACCGCCGTCTACTCGGTGATCACCACCCCGAAGGACCGCTTGGTGACGATGTTTCCGGGGGAACCCTGAGGGATAAAGCCTTCCCACAACACTATCAATAATGACAATGCGACAAGCCGCGCTTCTCCAAGTAGCGCTGATGATATTCCTCGGCTCGATAGAACGTCCGCGCCGGCACGATCTCGGTGACGATGGGGCGCCGGAAAGAACCCGATTTCTCCAGGGCATCTTTCGTCTCGCGGGCCTCGCGCCCCTGCTCCGGCGAATGAAAGAAGATCGCCGAGCGGTACTGCGAGCCCACATCGGGCCCCTGGCGGTTGGGCGTGGTGGGGTCGTGGTTCTGGAAAAAGATCTCCAACAACCGGCCGTATGAGATTTTGGCGGGGTCGAACTCGACCTCCACCGCCTCCGCGTGGCCGGTCCGGTCGCTGCAGACCTCTTCGTAACTGGGATTTTCGATGCGGCCGCCGGTGTAGCCGACGGCCGTCGCGATCACGCCGGGCGCGCGGCGGAAGGTTTCCTCGACGCCCCAGAAACACCCGGCGGCGAAGGTGGCTTTTTCGGTCATGGCGGATCTCCTTTCATCGCGAGGGAAGGCGGAGGTATTTCCTCCGCTCCCCGAAGAGTTTGATGAATTCCCCGAAGGTTTTCTCGCTCAGCTCCTTCAAGCGCGCGATGCGCTCCGGCGTCTCGTTTCGGATACGGTCCGGGCAGGTGCGGTTACGGATCTCCTCCAGCTCGCACCGGTGCTGCGGCACCACCAGCCAGCGCTCGATCATCGGTTCGTCCACCTCCAGATGGAACTGAAAGCCGTAGACGCGTTCTCCGTAGCGAAAGGCCTGATGCCGGCAATCCCGCGAGCTGGCCAGGTGGACCGCGTCTTTCGGCAGCTCGAAGGTGTCGCCGTGCCAGTGAAACAGGCTCTCCTCCTCTTGGAAATGCGCCAAGACCGGGTCCCGCCTCCCCGCCTCCGTCAAGGTGACCGGATGCCAGCCGATCTCGCGGATGCCGTTGCGGCCCACGCGGGCGCCCAGCGTGCGGGCAATCAGTTGGGAGCCCAGACAGATGCCCAATACGGGCAGGCCGCGCTTCATCGCTGCCTCGATCATCCGCATCTCGTGACTCAAGTGGGGAAAGCGCTCCTCCTGGTCGACGTTCATCGGACCGCCGAGCAGCACCAAGCCGTCGTAGCCGTCGACCTCCGGGCGCTGGTCGGGAAAGCGCCCGAAATTGACGTAGCGAAGGCGGAAGCCCGCTTCTTTAAAGAGCGGATTCAGGGTGCCCAAGATTTCATAACCGACATGCTGGCAGATCAGGATTTTCGCCATAATACCGTTGCGGGGTTGTCATCCCTCCGCGCGGGCCGGGAAACGAGGCCTCGAGTCGCCATTCCGAGACCGGCGCCGGCACGCCTTGGATTATTAAACAAAACATCTATTAATTTCAATAGTTTATAAAGCAGGTCGCCGCTAAATCCCTTAAAATACTGGCACAAAACTTGCTCCGTCTTCCTTTGCTGCCTCGGGGGCGCCCGGAAGACAGGCCATGGCCCCACCGTCGGTTGCGAAAATCCCCCCTCAAACTCACCACGTCCCGGAAATTACCCCCTTGCCGCTCGCCCCTTCCCGCGACACGGAGGCTGCCTCGCTTTCCGAAGGCGCCTGCCTCCCCGCATGGACCATGGATCTCTCCGCTTGGATCCCGCGGCTTTGGCGGAATACGGGCGACGGCGACGGAACGCCGCAGGAATCGCCCGGAGCGGCGGTCGCTCAGGCCTTCGAGGGTCTCATAGAGGCCGCCGAGGAAGCCTATCACGAGGCGGCGCGGGACTTCGGCTGGGAAGAATCGCCCGTGGAAGCGGCCGAGACGGAGCCGTCCCCCTCCGAAGAGGTCCTGATCGAGGATTACCGCCAGCTGGAAAAACTCCCGGCGGAAGAGCGCGCCGCCTTATGGGAAAGAATTCTGGAGCGCCTGCGCGCCGAGGGACTGCCCTGCGAAGGCGAGGGCTGCGAAAGCTACGAGGCCTTCGTCGAGTCTCTCTCGGGGCTCGGCGCCAACTTGCCCGCCCGCCTGCACTCCGTACGCACCGCGATGGTCTTGTTGCACAACCACGACACCCTCGGCCGCGAGCCCATCGAGCGCCCCATCGCGCTGGCGATCATGCCGAGCTGGGATCACAACGGCGCCTTCGGCGTCGGCGACGGTTTTCCCATCCTGGACACGCTGGATGCGAGCGGCCGATTTCATCTGATTTACGTCGAGGCCGACGACGAGGGCGACGTCATGACCGCCCTGCGGGAGGTCCATGCGCTGACCGGACGGCGCGTTCACACCTTGCTGGTCGGCGGCCACGGTTCGCCCAACACCCTGGCGCTTCGGGACGAGCGCCTCGCCGCCCGGCCCGACGGGACTTTCGACGACACCGTCCACGTCGACACCGGCGATTTCCTGGCGGGGGAGTTCGACGGCTTGGGCGAGCTCTTGGAACCGGAGGGCCAGATCCTGCTCGCTTCGTGCAGCAACGGGGCCAGCGGGGAGGAAAACCCCTTCAACCTGGGCAACTCCTTCTCCCGGGCCGCGCCGGGCCGGCGGGTCTATTGCCAGCGCGAGGAGGGGAACATCCTAAGCCTGGAGGTCTTGGAGGACGGCTCGCTGGAAGTGGAGTGGTCGAATCACGCCCCCTACGTCGCATTCTCGGCGGACGGTTCCCTGCCCGAGCTGCCGGCGGGCCGAAGGGCTCGGAACGCGGCGCGGGCGCAAAATATCTCCGCGGGCTAGCGCGTCCGCAAAACCCCGGTTTCGTCTGCCCAGCGCCGCGAGGATTGTGCTAGACTGCCGGCATGAACCACTCGGACAGCCCGCTCACCTTTCCCTGCGAATTCCCGATCAAGGCCATGGGCCTGAAGCACCAGCGCTTCGTGCAGAACGTCGTGGACATCGTCCTGCGTCATGCGCCCGACTTCCCGCCCCAATCCGTCGAACTTCGCCCCAGCAGCCGGGGAAAATATTTGAGCGTGACGTGCACGATCACGGCGGTCTCCCTGGATCAAGTCAGCCGCATTTACACCGACCTGAAGGCGCATCCCGACGTCGCCATCGTCCTTTGACCTTCAAGCGACGCGGATCTTCTCTTCCTGGCGAATCATGAAGCGGTCGAAGAACCGATAGACATCGTACGCCCGCGCGGAGAGCCCCGCGAAGTAGCGCAAATGCCTCTGGGGTTCCCTTTCCCCGCTCATGGGTGGACTTCGAATGCCAAAAAAAGGGGCCCGAAGGCCCCTGGTCAAATCCGGAAAGGTTATGGGCCGCTAATCCGCCGCCGGCTTCTTGCCACCCCAACGTCCGTGGATGCCGATCGAGAAGGCATTGGCGGAGGCGCCGACGAAGGAACCTCGTCCCGAAGGGTTTCCGGTGCCGTTGTCGGTCACCGTGTTGCCGAATTCGTGGATGTAGGCGATATCCGCACCGATATGCTTGTTCAAGTCCATGCTCATGCCCGCCGTCAGGTGATGCTCGATAGTCAGCGGGATGGTCAGGTTGCGGAAGGCGTTGGCCGGCGTGATCGGCGAACGACCGTAGTTATAGCCCATTCGAATCGCAAGCGGCAGGTCGAACTTAGGGTCGAAGCTGTATTCAAAGCCGCCGGCAAAGATGTATTGATCCCGCCATTGCAAACCGCCCAAGGCCAAGTCCCGGCCAATGAAACCCGAGGACCAGTTGATCCAGCGGAAGTCGGTGAGCAACCGAGCACCCTCGAAGGGCTGGAAGGCCAAACCAAAGGCGACTTCCTGCGGAAGATCGAGCCCCGTGTTGATCAGGTCGGAGTAACGATCGAATTGCTGAAAAATCTGCCGCGTGACGTAGGTGACGCCGATGCTCAGCTTCTTGATCGGTTTGTACATCAAACCGAAGCGCCCGCCGACGCCCAAGGCGCTGTCGGTGCGGTTGGTTCCGGCGGTCTGCGGGAAACCCGGCGCCAGCACCACGCTGTCGGTCTGGAAGAAGGCGTAGTTGATGTCCATGCCGATGCCAATGCTGAGGTTGTCCAGGATTCGGTAGGCGGCAGCGGGGGTCATCTTCAAATTACCGTAGCGGCCGGAACGGTCGTACAGGTTGTTGGTGATGGCCTTGTTAAAGCGCGAAACGGGGAAGTCGACCGAAAAGCCCGCCGTGAAAAACGCCCCTACCCCTAGGGACAATTTGTTGTTTTCCATGAAACTGAACACCATGCTGCCGCCGGGCAGCAACAAGGCATCGTCATTGCCGTTGACGAAGACCGCATCTGGGTTGCCGGCCGGCGCGAGCGAACTGCCCATTCGCGTGTTGGGAAGCGCGACGGTGAAGTTGAGGTCGGTCTGGTTGCCGACGTCGTTCATGCCGGCGGGATTGATGATGATGGTGTTCGACGTCTTGTCGCCCGCGACACCGGCGCCACCCATGCCCAAACTCACAGGACCCGAGCTGATCGTGCGCAGGCCGTTGCTCGCTTGGGCCATGGAGCCGAGGCCGAGGCCCAAGGCGATCGCGAAAATTCCGGTGAAAATGCGTGAAGAGAATTTGAAGATAGCTTGCATAGCTTTCCCCCTTCGCGGTTATTTATAAACGATTTGTACTTCTTTCCCAAACAATAACTTGAAAAAATTTCATGACGCCTTGGGTCAAAAAATGATTTTGCAATCTTGGCACGGAATTCGCTAAAATGTTTTTTATTCGCTCGCGTTTGCGCCCTGCAAATTCGCGATAGTGTTTTTTTGTCCTTAAAGCTTTCCCAGGCGCCGCCATTTTTCCCGAGAGATGAGCTTTCGTTTCAGCGCGTCCGCGCCCAGTTCCCGCACGTCGCCGAAACGGTGGTCCGGCGCGCTCAAGACCGCGTCACGCGCGGCGCGCACGCAGGCCAAGTCGACCAGTCCTTCCTGATAAAGAGCCAAGGAGAGTTGCCAAGCCCCCCGGACCGCGACCAAGAGCTCCCCGTATTTTTTGAAGTCCTGCGGTCGCGAGTTCCTCTCGAGATGGATGTAGATCCTGCCGACGCGGCCCCTCGCCTCCGGGATCCTTCCGGCTGCTGCCAAGATGTGCCGGCGATCGTCCGCGGCGACCCTTTCCGAGGCCAGGGTCTCGTCCAGCTCTCCGATCTTAAGCTCCCCATGCAACCACCGCGCGTAGAGCGAATAAGCGGCGGCATCCCGCTCGTAATCGTCGCCGAACAGGTACTCCCGGGAGCGGGGCCGGTCCAAGCGCCCGCGCAACAGCGCCGCCATCTTGAAGCCCAGTTGCTCGAAGAGACGGCCCGGGCGCAGCTCCAGCAAGGTCCGCAGCCAGTCCTTGAAGGTGATGCCGTCGTGCTCGACCCCGTCCAAGAGCATCTTTCCTTCGATGGTGCCGCGCAGGAAAGGCGGACTCGCGGAGATGAAATAGAGCGGCCGGCATTCGATCTCGCGGCCGGGGCCGCGGCGCAACCCCCGCAGGACCTCCGGCATGCCGGGGATCGCCCGCTTGTCGACGGCGAATTCCACCGGCACCCGCGCCAAGCCCCGCCAGGAGGAAAAGGCCGTCGAGAGATAGGTCTTGTCGATGTCCCAGACGAAGGCCGGCCCCGCATACTCCGCGGGGAGGACTCGGTCGTTGCCGACGCTGAGCGGATAGCCGCGGCCCATACTAGAAGCTTCCCTTCGACCGCCCGTTCTCCCGGCCGGGAGTGCGCTCCATCAAACGGTGGAGAAGATCCTGGACCCTCTGGCCCTCGAAAAAGGCCCCGTGCACCGCGCGGACCATCGGCAGGTCCAGGCCGAGGATCTTGGACTGTTCCTGCACCGAACGGGTGGCCGAGACTCCCTCCACCACCTGCCCGGAAGACTGCAAAATATCCTCGAGCTTCTCGCCTTTGGAGAAGCGCATGCCGGTTCGGAAGTTGCGGCTCAAGGTCGAGCTGCAAGTGGCCATCAGGTCGCCGATGCCCGCCAAGCCGGTGAAGGTCACCGGGTCGGCGCCCAGGGCGCAGCCGTAGAGGGTCATCTCGTAGAGGCCCCGCGTCACGATCAGGGCCTTGGTGTTGTCGCCGAAGCCCAGCCCGTGCGCGGCCCCCGACATCAAGGCGATGATGTTCTTGAAGGCGCCGCCGATCTCGGTGCCGATCACGTCGCTGCCCGCATAGAGGCGGAAGGGGCTGCCGGCGAACAGGGACTGGGCCTTCCTCGCCACCTCTTCGTAATGCGAGGCGACGGTGGCGCCCGCGGGATTGCCGGCCATCAGTTCCTCGGAGAGGCTGGGACCCGAGATCACGCCGATCTTCAGGGCGCAGGTCTCCTCGCGCAGGATTTCCGACATGCGCTTGAAGGTGCCGGGCTCGATCCCCTTCGTGGAATGCACCAGGACTTGGTCGCCGGTTAAGTAATCGCCGACCTGTCTCGCGACCTCGCGGAAGCCCTTGGAGGGGACCGCGATGAGGACGAAGGGGACTCCCGCGATGGAACCCGCGAGGTCCGTGGTCGCCTCGAGGTTGGGCGGCAGCTTCAATTCGGGAAAATACGCCTTGTTGGTGTGGCGCCGGTTGATTTCCTGGGCCTGTTCCTCGCGCCGCACCCAAAGCCGCACCTTGCGGCGGTTGCGGGCCAGCAGCGTGGCGAGCGCAGTGCCGAAGCTGCCGCCGCCCACCACCAGGGCCTCGAGGCCGGAGGGCGCCGCGGCGGGCTTCTTTTTGGCGCTCCGTGCCTTCATGAGGGCAGCTCCGCGAAGGAAAGCCGGTTCTGGTAATACAGCAGCAATTGCCGGTCGTAATGAAACAAACGGTCTCCCTTCCGCTCGAGGACGGGGTGCTTGTGATAGCTCTTCAAATGCGCCAAGGCCTTGCCGAACACCGCGGCCGGATCGGAGGTCTCGAGCTCCGGATCCAACCGCAAGGCCTCGCGCTTTTGCAGCCCGCGCAGGGCCTGGATCGTCCCCTGGAGGCGCCGATACACCTCGGTCATGGTCAAGCTGTCCTGCGCCCCGCCGCTGCGGAGCAACCGGTAGAGGTCCATCTTGGGATTGATCTCCCGCAACCAGCGCCAGACGACGTGGGCCACCGTCTGCACGCTGCCGATCACCGTGTCCCGGCGGAAGGACTCGAGGATGCTCTTCGAGAGCTCCAAGGTGTATTCCTGGTCGCGCTGCGGATCGAAGCGGACCTCGCCGTCCTGCACGACGTACTTGCGCCGGTCGATCTCGCGGCCCCGGTGGTCGAGCGAGCGTCCCTCGCCGTCGACGGGGTTCCCGAAGACGTCCAAGGGACGAGAGAAGACGACGTGGATCCGGGATTCGAGGGAAAAGAGCCCCTGCAGGAATTCCAGAATTCGCTTCACCTGGGCGAACTCGTCGTCCTCGATGATGTAGCGGGCCTTCCCCTCTTCCTTGAGATAATCCTCGATCAGCGTCTCGGCCTCGAGGACGAGCTGGTAGTTCAAGGTGCAGGGCACGACGAAGATGTCCGGGTTGGGCTTGTCGTGGCGCAGGTTGTGGATATAGGCATTCAGCCCCATCCCGAGCAGGCCCAGCTTCAACCGGCTCTCGACCATGCCCGAACGGCTGCGCGTCCCGCCGGGAAAGAAGAGGTTGTGGTAGCCCAGCTCCATCGAATAGCCGGCGTAGACCTTCAGGACGTCTTTGTAGAGGGGAGCCTTCTTGCGCCGGTCGACCTTGTAGGCGCCGAGGTGGTCCATGAAAAATCCGACGAGCTTATTGTGGAACAGGTTGAGGCCGGCGCCGTAGAGAAAGGGCGGCAACCCCAGGCGATACAGCACGTAGCCGATCAAGGGACTGTCTAAGTTGCTGCAATGCGTGGGCACCAGGATCATGGTGCCCTGTTTCGCGAGCTGCTGGAATTCCTCGGTATGCCCCTCGATCAGGATCTGGTCGTCGACCTTCCCGAGGCCGTTGGGAAAGTTGCTGATGAGACGCAGCGGGCTTAAGGTATTGAGCAGAAGGTTCAGGCCGACGGGCACGATCTGCGTGGCGATCCGGTACATCGGCTCGCTGAAATGTCCCAGCACCTCCTCGGCGAAGTGCCGGACGATCTCGGCCAAGACCTCGCGCTGCTCCTCGGCACCGCCCCGCAGGGCGCGGGACTGCATCTTGCGGTAAAACTTTCCTTCCTCCGCCGCCTTCTTGCGGTCCCGCTCGGTCTCGAGGCGACGGCGCTCCTCGTAGAGGGTGTCGAAGATCAGGGTCTCGATCTTGCCCGGGTCGCGGGCCTTGTCGTGCAAGACCCGCTGCACGACCTCCACCACCATCCGTTTCTGATCGGCGGGTTTCACCTCGAAATTATAGCCGGGGCCTCGGAACCCGGCAAAGCATTTGCCGTGTCCTTTCCAAAAAGAAAAGGCGGCCCTCCGCGAAGAGGACCGCCCGGTCGTTCGATTTCTCGATCAGAGCGAATTGAAGACCGCCAAGAAGGTATCGGCGATCGTCTTGTAGCCGGCCGCGTTGGCGTGGATGTCCGGCTCAAGCCCGCTCATCGGGTTGGGGCACATATAGGTCCATTGGCAAATCAGCCCCACATTGATCGGCACCATGTTGAAGGGCGGAGGAAAGGGCACCATGTCGGTGAAGTTGTTCGATTGGAAGGAGGCCGCGACGTCCGCCACCGAGAAGTCGTTGGCGCCATAGACCGCCTTGAGCACCTGCGTATTGAAGATCTCCTGCAATTGCGCCGTGGCCTGCGCCTGAGCCTGTCCCACCGGTCCGGTCAACCAGGAGGCCAGCAGCGGGTTGTAGTAGGTCATGCCGATGACCGGAAAGACCCCGTCCGAGGCCGAAAACAGTCCGCTGGAAATCAGGCTCAGGTTCGAACCGATCTGAGGGAAGAGCGCCGCGAAGCAGGCCTGCACCTGAGCCGGATCGGGAAGTTCCAGGCAGTCGGATCCCAAGACGTCGTTGGCGCCGATGCTGAGCGTCACCAGGAGGATCTGTTCTTGGTTCGCGACCAGGAACTCCAATGCGTCGTCGAGCTGAGAGCCCGTCTCGTAGTCGTCGCAAAGCCCGCCGTTGACCATGGTGACCGTCGTCTCTCCGGGACAGCCCAGCTTGACGAGCTGGAGATTCGGGAACTCCGCCAGCAGGGCCGCGTAAATCTGGTCGGCGTAGCCCTCGTCGGTCTCGATGTTCTCTCCCGTCGTCGGATCCTGCTGGACGCCGACCGAAAGGGAATCGCCCAAAGCGACATAATACAGGACGTCGCCGCCGCCGCTTCCGGTACAGGCGGAAAAGGAAAACGAGGCGACGATGGCGATCAGGAAGAGCTTAAGAGAGCTTCTTAAGCGGCGTTGGCTGTTCATGGATACCCCCCTTCAGGTAATGAGGTTCAGCCCCCCAGGAGACCTTGTTTGAAATCCGCGCCCGGAGGATTAGGACCGATCCAACAAGAGAACATCGCGTCGGCGAAGTCCTTGCCGGCGATCGTGCCCTTCTCCTTGCCCCTCACGCTGACCGTGGTGCCTTGGCCGGGGACGTAGGTGAAGGTCATCTTGTCGCCCTCGGCCATGTCCGACATGTAGGAGCAGAGCGTGTCGAATTGCGCCTTGAGCGCGGCCTCCTTGGCCGGCGAATTGTTCTTGAGACCGTCGTACCAGGCCTTGCACATCTTGGCCTTTTCGACGTCGTGCAGGAAATGCATGTCGAGGCCGCGTTCGGTATCGCCGGCCAGGACCTTTTCGGAGCTGTTCATCTTCGAGGGAAGATAAAGCCCGGCGACGTAGACTTTCACGACGAATTTTTTACGAACGCCCATGCCGTTGAGGACGAGAGATTTGCCGCCGACCTGCATCGTGTCCGGCATCGTCACTCCCTCGAGAGTGGCCGCACCGGCGGGCGAGGCGAACAAGAACAGGAAGGCAAAGACGAGGAACTTCCGCATGACAACCCCCATTCTTTCTAAAGAACAAGCTTGAAGCTTTGCTTGAATTCTAATGAGTTTTTGCACGCTTGACCACGTTCTTGTTTGACTCGGCGCGACAAGGAAAGCTCAAATATTCGCAATGATTCGAGATTTTTCGATGAACGGATTTTAGTACGGGCGGCTCTCGAACGGGCGGCTCCCGGCCAATTTTGCCACGGCGGGAGATTTTCCCGGTCTTTCGTCCGGAAATTATTCCAGCGCCGCCGTCTGTCCGTTGCCGCCGAGCAGGCCCGCCCCGAACTCGGAGGCCGGCAAGGCAGAAGCCGCGAGCGGCGCGACCGGCGCTTCGGCCGCATATCGCGCGACCGATCCGTCCGGCAGGGCCGCCGCGATCTCGAGGGCGTAATTTCCGGCGAGAAACTGCTTCCCGTCGCGGCGCGTGAGGTGCGTGTAGCCGTTTTGGTGCCAGACGCGGTCGTAGCCATGAAGCGCCGCCTTGCCGCTCGGGTCGACCACTCTCGCCTCGCGGATCTCGACGGGTCCGTCGAATTGATGGCGGAAGACTAGATGGACCAGCGGCTCGCCGGTCGCCGTCGTCCGCGCCAATTGGAAGGCGCGCGTGATCCTGCCGTCGGGAGCGGCGGCCGCGTCGGGAACCAGCGACGTTCCCCCGGGAATCGATCCCGCCAAGGGCTCGGCGACGAAGGCCGAAACGATCGAACTCTCGAAGGTCCCATAGGACATCCACAGATAACCCGAATCCCCCCAGTCGGTCCCGAAGCTGTTCTGGAGGCGATAGGCCCCCAGCCCCTGCGCCGGGTCGCCGAGCGCGTCGTTATAGCCGATCAAGAGCATGCCGTGGCCGACCAGCTTGCCGGTCGCCTTGTTGATCTCGAAGGGGCCGCTGCCGTAGTAGACCTCCGAACCCTGCAAGAGGCCGAAGCCGTCATAGAGGTGTCCGGCGAAAGCCACGGCGTGACCCGCCGCAAGGTAGGCTTTGATGAGGTCGCGGTCCTGCGGCGAAACGTAGCTCCAACTGCCGATCTTGAAAGCGGGATCCGAAAGCGTGCCTAGGTCGATGCCGCCCAGATAAGTGCAATTCGGTTGATAAGGCACCGTCGCCATGCTGGGCGCGCCGTTGCGCACCAGAAAGTTGAGATAAGGCGGCTCCATCGTGCCGGTCGGGCAGCTCCGCGACTCTTGATTCAGGACATAGGCGTAGAGGTAGGCCGCGCTGACCTGGTGGTCGGGGTCCTCGACGCCCCACTGCTGGGTGAGGTTGGCGGTATAGCTGCCCAGGCCGTAAGCCGCCGACCACGAAATGCAGGAGCCCGGCGAACCCTCGCCCTGGCTGCAGAGCGAACAGGTCCCCTGCTGCTGGATCGGCGGCGTACCGGAAAGCAGCACCGAGGTTGGCGTCGCGGAGGGGCTGGGCGTCGCCTCGAGCGAGGCCCAGGGGCCGACGCCCTTCGGGTAGGCCGCGATCTCGGCCTCGTCGGCCAGGATGGCGCCGTAGAGCGCCCCGGTCTCGTCGTCTTCCAAGATCAAAGAACCCGAGCCGTTGCAGGCGGCGATCGCGGCCAGCCCCAGCGTTAAACACAAAATTTTTTTAAGGTGCATGGTCCGACCTTTCCAAAGGCGGCCATTATCCCTCAAGCCGCGCGGCGGCCACAATCTTTTCCGTCCCGGCCTCGCGGATCTTTCCGGCGACGGTCCGCTCGACGGGGCTCGCCTGCGCGACGTTCAGGGAGATCGCGCCCAGCTCGTCGGCGACCTCGCCGGTCAGCAGAAAGGGCTGGCGCGCGTTGAGGCGCGGGGCGTTGCGCCGGAAAGAATCGGGGAAAAAGGTCGTCTCGTAGATCCCCGTCTCGTCCTCGAAGCTCATAAACTCCATCGCCTCGCCGTGCTTGGTGCTCACCACCTTGCCGGTGATCAGCCAGCCGACCATGAGCACGCGGCGCCCGACGTGGCGGGCGAGCTCGCGGGCGGGAACGAGGTCGAGGCGATTCAGCGCCTCCTCGTAGAGGCGCAGCGGGTGAAAGCGGTAGAGCAATCCCAAGGTCTCCAGCTCGTCCTGGATCTTCTGCGCCTCGGGATAGTCCTCGAGCGCCGGGATCCAAGCCCCCTCCTCCTTCCAACCCAGGACGGGCTCGCGGCCG
>JADYZQ010000011.1 GCA_020853015.1 Deltaproteobacteria bacterium | reverse complement strand
TTCAAGGCGGCCTCGCCGTCGTAGGCGGTAATCAGCTGGTAGGGATAGGGCTTCAGCTGGGCGAGGAGCAATTCCACGTTGGTGGGGTTGTCGTCGACGATCAGGACCTTGGGTTTTTTCTGCGGTGCGATACTGGAGGTGCTTGCCATGGCCATAAACCGAATCCTAACAAAGGACTTCCATAGCGGTCTAGCGATCTATCGCACCGCTGAAAAACAGCCGACCATGGACAAAAAGCCCCGCTTTCGCCTATAAGCCCTCCCATGGTTTCCCTCATAAAGAAAGGCCTCTCCCTGGCGGGAGTCCTGGCGGTGGTGGCCTTGGTTCTCAACCTCAATATCGGAGGTCGCCCCTCCCGCGACCTGGCCATCGAGCTCTGGCAGAGCGAGGGGGTCCAGAAGGTCTACGGCGTGGTCCGGGATCGCGTCCTGGCCCTGATTCGCAAGGACATCTCGGTCGAGGACGTCTTTAAGCCGGAATTGCCGGGTAAAGCCCCGGCGCCTTCGGCCTCCGCCCCGGCCGCCCCCAAGACCCCGGTGGCGGCCCCTTCCGCCAAGGCCGCTCCGGTCCCCAAAGGCCCCGAGGGCGAGCGGGTCATCCACCTCGAGAAGCTCGACGAGCAGGACCGGAAGGCCCTCGAGAAAATTTTAGAAAAATCCTCGGATTAAGATGGTTTAGGCGGCAAGCTTGAAGTCATTGTTCAAATATATCGGCGCTGCGGCGGTGGTTATTTTAGGGGTGGTCTCCGTCAGCTATCTCCAGCACCGTTTCGATCAATCCGACCTCCGCCACGCGGTGGGCGCGGTGCGCTTCGCCCGGCCCCAGGGGCCGCAGGGGGCGACCCTCGAGGAACAGGTGGCCTATAAGTTCCAGACGCGGCCGGAACTGATCTCCTGGGAGCCGCAGCTCGAGTCCAAACTGGAGGGCACCGTCCTGGTGCGGGCCCTGCCCCCGCAGGGCGGCGAAAATTTAATCTGGAAGGTTGACTTGGTCCGCATGAGTGTGGTGCCTATCACCCCGGAGGCCGAGGCCTTCAGCAAAACGAATCCATAGGAGGAGCCGAAATGGCCGAAGCGAAGAAGTGCAAACAGAAAGACTGCAAACGACCCTACCGCGCGAAGGGATACTGCAACGTGCATTACAAGCAATGGCGCCAGGGCAAGCTGGGCAAGACCCGCTATAAGACCTGCAGCCAAGAGAGCTGCAAGAAGCCGATGGGCAAGCGCGGGCTCTGCGACGCGCACTACGAGGCCTGGCTCAAGTCGCGCAAGACCGCGGTGGCGGTGGCCGAGTCGGCCCCGGCGGCGGCGCCCGCCGAGGGCGCGGCCTCCTAATGCGGAACAAAACCCAAGCCGCCTTGTTGCTCTTTCTCGTCGGCGCCGTCTTAGGTCCGGTCGGGGATTCTTTCCACGTGGTCTCGGGCACCACGGACTACCCGCCAAATCTCTTCCAACTGTATTTCTGGCGCCTGCCCTGGTGGGTGCCCTTGATCTTCGGCGCCGCCGGCGTCGCGATCGGGATGAGTCACCCGCAGATGGACCGCTGGCTGGGCGCGCCGCCCGACCGGCCCGGCTCGCGGGGGATTGCCGCGGTGATCTTCGGCGTCGCGGCCTTCCTGGGCATCTACGCGATGACGGCCTTCGTCCCGCTGAAGTCCGGCGGCCCGCTCGACGCGCTGATCGCCGCCTCCGCCTTGGCGGTTTGGCTGCTGTTGGACCGCACCTGGCAGGGCGTTCTGCTCGGCATGATGACCGCCGCGGTGGGCACCGTCACCGAGATCCTGCTCGTTCGCGCCGGCGCTTTTTGGTACCTGCCGCCTAAGGACGCGCTGTTCGGGGTCGGCTCTTGGTTGCCTTGGCTCTATTTCTCGGCCTCCGTCGCGGTGGGCAACCTTGGGCGGTTTCTGCAAAACGACTCCGGCGACCGTTCCGTCAAGGGTTGACCTTCTCCGGATTTTCCTCCTCGAATTGCGGCGATTCCGTGGCCTCCGGATTTTGCGGGGGGAGGCCGTCCCAGACATCCTCGAGCAGGGGGGCCTCCGTTTTCGCCTCCGCGGATTTCTCCACGGTCGGCCGGTTCGATCTCTGCACCTCGGTTAGGATCTTCAATAACAAGGCCTCTTGTTGGGCTAAAAGGCCCGTCGGAAATTGGCAGCTCATCGCCAGGACCCAGGACAAAACCTGCCGCATAAAACCCCCTTTTGTCCGTTGGATCGTGCGGGTAAAATTATAATATTCACGATGGCCCTACGCTACGGCCTTGGCAGTGGATGAGGTCGTCCATGCGGCGCGGATTTTCGCGAATATTTTCGGTGCTTTTGCTCGGTGGCCTGCTGGCCATAAGCGGTTGTGGAGATGTTACCTGGTTCGTCTCGTTCCATGCCGGCTCCTTCGACGAGACGCGGCAGGAAGGTTTGGTCGTCATCATCGGTCAGGCGCATCCCGAGCCGCTTCAGGAAGTTCGGCTCCTGGAGGGGGAACTCCCGCCGGGCATGGCCCTGCAAGAGGACGGCACGGTCCGCGGCATCCCCGAGGCGGGCGGGGTCTACGACTTTACCCTGGAGCTGACCGAGATGGGCGGGAAGGTTCTGCGGAAGTCCTATTCGGTGGAGCTGGAGGCGGGGGACCCCGGGTCTTGATATCGCCTAAACCTCGGGGGGGACGGAAGAACGCGGCGCGGTCCGATCGCCGATAAGGCGTATGTCGAGGGGCTTGACCGTATCGAGGTGCACGTCGCGCTGCGGGTAGGCGATGTTGATCTGGGCCTCGCGGAAGGATCCGTCGATCATGAAGCGCAGGTCGCTCTCGACATCGCGGCGGTTGCCGATGGCGTTCAAGCGAATCCAAAAATACAAATCGAATATCAACGCGTCGTTGCCGAAGTCGCTGAACTGGACGACCGGAGGCGGGGACTTGAGGACCTTGCCGTGCCCCTCCGCGGCCTTCTTAAGAAGATCGGCGGCCTGCCGCGTATCCGTGCCGTAGGCCACCCCGATTCGGATTTGGCTGCGGACCATGTCGTCGGAAAGAGTCCAATTCAGCAGAGGTTTTTCCAGGAAGGAGCTGTTGGGGACGACGAAATGCGTGTTGTCCGCGGTGCGGATCCAGGTGCTGCGGGCGCCGATGCGGTCTACGATCCCCGTTGTCTGCTCGACCTGGATAAGGTCGCCCACCTTCATCGGGCGCTCCAGCAGCAGGATGAGCCCGCTGATGAAGTTGTTCATGAGCGTTTGGCTGCCGAATCCGATGCCGATGGCGACGGCGCCGCCCAGGACCGCGAAAAGGGTCAACGGCACCCGCACGAGGTGGAGGGCGACCAGGAAGAACAGCAAGACGAGGGCGTAGTAGCTGAGGGTGCGTAGGGCCGCCGCGACTCCGGGCGCGACGCCGAAGCGGGGCAACAGGCGTTCGGCGATCGCACGGCTTAAGCGGCGGGCCAACAACAGGCCGAACACCACCAAGATCACCGCGATGAAGACCTTGCTCACGGTGATGGGGCTGTCGTCCACCGAAGTCAGCTCGTAATTCCACACTTTGAGGAACCCGTTCCAGATGCGGGCGAGTCGCTCCCCAAAAGTCACGTGCGCGTAGCGGGCCTCCTGTTCGGCGAGGAATTTCTCTTGGATCTTGCGGGTCAGGGCCAGGCCGGCGAGATGCTCCTGCAGCAGGTCGAAGTTGGCCTGCAAGGATTGCCGTTGTTGTTGGATCCAGCGCTTGGTTTCGGAATCGGCGTCCACTTTGGCACGGGATTTCTCCTCGTTTTCGACCAGGGCGTTGCGCAGCGAATTCAGTCTGAGATTGAAGAGCTCTTCCTCGCGTCCGAGTTGGTCGAGATATTGCCGCGTCTGCTGCTGCCAAAGGCCCAGTTCCGGCTTGTCGACCTTGCCGTTCAGCATTTTGAATCGGTGCTGCCAGAGGTCCTCGAGTTCGCTGAGGCGCCGGAGGCGGTCTCCCATCAGCTCGCTCCCTTGTTCGAGGGAGCTTTGAGCGAGCCTCCTGGCCTCGACCTCCTCGACAAGGGCGGGGGAGGGAAGCGGACTCGCATCCAGGCGCTGCCGGGCGCGTTCGTACTCTTTGGAGGCCGACTCCAGTTCTTTCTGCTGCTTTTCGAGGCGTTTGGTCGCCTTTTGGGACTCCTCGGAGACCAGGTTCAGCTCGCGCTGGAGGTCTTCCTCGGTGAACCGGACCCGCTTTTCCAAAAAATCGATTTCTTGGGCCTGTAATTTTCCCTGTCTTTCAAAGAGCTCGCGATAGCTCTTCGCGACTTCGAGTTCTTGCTCGCGCAAGGCCAGGCGCAATTCGGCCTCCCGGCTTTTCAGCTGCGCGATCGCGAGGGCCTGTTCGAGGGAAGCGCGGTCGGCGGTGTCTCGCGAGACCTCGAG
The DNA here is from genome assembly GCA_020853015.1 of Deltaproteobacteria bacterium. Lineage (GTDB taxonomy): Bacteria > UBA10199 > UBA10199 > DSSB01 > DSSB01 > DSSB01. The sequence continues at coordinate 4,969 of JADYZQ010000011.1, read as the reverse complement.
GGCCTCTTTGGCCCGGCGCCGCTCCTGCTCCGCGGCTTGAAAGGCCTTCTTGGCCTCTTCCACCGCGCCTTGTCGGGATTTAAAGACTTGCTCCCGGCTGCGGGCCGTCTTTTTGGCCTCGACTTCTTGGCCGCGGAGGCGATCGAGGGTTGCGAAATCGGCCTTGAAGTCCTTGGGCGGAGCGCCGTTTTTCCATTGAGCCTCTTCCGCTTCGAGGGCCTTGAGTCGGGCCTGCACCTTCTTTTGTGCCGCGTGCGCTTCGAGCAGTTCTTCGTATAGGAAGTCCAGGCCTTCCAGGAGTTGAAGTTTTTGGCTGTTGGGCTCCGAGCCCGTAGTCTCGGCGGTCTCCGGAGCTTGGTTCAGGGCCTGCTTCAGCTGAGCGATTTCTTGAGCGATCTTTTCGCGTTGCGCCGGGATTTCCTCATCGCCGGGTATTTTTTTGCCCGGGGCCGGGGTTGCGGCCGTGCCGTTGCCTCCCGGCAGAAGTGCCTTCTCAAAAGGCAGGGAGGCGGCGGCGATACCGGGCAGGATTAGTCCCAGGCAAATCGCGATATGAAGCAGGAATCGGCGCATGGTCGGCGCTTAAAATAGTGGCATTTTCGAGGGGTTGTCGAACCTTTTTTATAAGTTCTGTTTTAGGATATCCAGGACCCTGTCGATCTCTTCGGTAGAGTTATAAAAATGCGGGGAGAGGCGAAGGCTGCGGCGTCGGACCGAGGCGTAGACCCTTTCCGCGAAGAGCCGACGTTCGAGCGACGGAAGCGCCTTGCCCTCGGGGTCGCCCGGCAGGCGAAAGCAGGCGATGCCCGAGCGACGTTCTTCCGAAAGGGGGCAGGTGATTTCAAGACCAAGTTCTTGCAAGCCCGCCGTCAATCGTCCCGTCAGTTCGAGGATGCGTCGGGAAATCCGGTCCAGGCCAGCCTCGAGGATCAGCTCGACCGCGGCACCCAGACCGTAGATCGACAGTCCGTTGTGGCTGCCCTCCTCGAAGCGCCCGGCGTCGGGACGCAGCTCGAAGTGGACGCGGTCGAAGTCGAGGGGCTGGACGACGCTGTTCCAGCCCAAAAGCGCCGGTTCGATCTTTTCGATCAGGGCCTTGCGGACGTAGAGGACGCCGATGCCCTCGTGGCCGAGCAGCCACTTGTGGGCGTCGGCGGCGAGGAAATCGACCTGGTCGCGGACTACGTCGAGGGGAAAGGCTCCCAGGCTTTGGATGGCATCGAGCATGAAATAAATGCCGGTGTCGCGGCAGAGCCGCCCGATCTCGGCGACGGGGAGGCGGTAGCCGCTGCCGTACTGCACCGAACTGAGCGAGACGACGCGGGTCTTTTCGGTGATCAGGCGCTCGAGGTGGCTTAAATCGAGCTCGGCGCCCCGGACGGGTATCTTTTTCAGGACGACGCCGGAGCTCTCCAGGGCCATCCAGGGGTAGACGTTGCTGGGGAATTCGGCCTCGCTGATCAGGACCTCGTCGCCCTCGCGCAGGCCCAGGCCGCGCGCGACGAGGGAGAGGCCGTGGGAGGTGTTTTTGACGAAGGCCATCTCGCCGGCCTCGGCGCCGACCAGGCGGGCGCAGGTCGCGCGGATCTCCTCGATGCGCTTGTGCCAGCGGGCGGCTTGGGTGTATCCATGCTCGAGGGCCTCGCGGTTGAAGAGCTCGACTGCCTCGGCGGCCCGTCGGCTGATCGGGGCGACGCCGGCGTGGTTGAGGTAGATCCAGTCGCGGGTCACGGGAAAGAGCTTGCGGTAGTTTTCGATCTCTTCGGGCGTGAAGGCCTGCATGGGGATATCGGAGCACGTCTTGGGCCTAAAATCCAAAAAAATCTTAGCCGAAATGTTCCAACGCCTGCTGGACCGCTTCGGCCCGCAGCATTGGTGGCCGGGCGAGACGCCCTTCGAGGTGATGGTCGGAGCCGTCCTCACGCAGAACACCAGCTGGAAGAACGTGGAGAAGGCCCTGGAGAACTTGAAGCGCGAGGGCTTGCTGAGCCTGCCGGCCCTGTTGGGGCTCTCCGACGCGGCCTTGGCGGAGCAGATCCGGCCGGCGGGCTATTTCAACGTCAAGACGAGGCGCTTGAAGGCCTTCTTAGAGTTCTTGAGCGCGCGCTACGGGGGCGACGTCGAGCGGATGCGCGCGCGGCCCACCGAGCGCCTGCGGGAGGAGCTGCTGGCGGTCAAGGGCATCGGCAAAGAGACGGCCGACAGCATCCTGCTCTACGCCCTGGGGCACACGATCTTCGTGGTCGACGCATACACCTACCGCGTCTTCACGCGGCATTACCTGGCGCCGGAGGAGGCGGGCTACGACGAGCTGCAGGAGCTGGCGACGGATCACGTCCCGGCGGAGGCGGAGCATTACAACGAGTTTCACGCCCTCTTGGTGTCGGTGGGGAAGGAGTTCTGCGGGCCGAGGCCCAGGTGCGAGGGTTGTCCGCTGGAGGGGTTGAATTGGTAGGGGCGAACACAAGGTTCGCCCCTACAATCAATGACCGTGCCCGGCGGTGAAATAGGGATTGGTTCCCGCCGCGTGGTCCGTCTGATCGATGACCGCCACGACTTCCGGCACGACTTCTTTGAGCCGGGTTTCGATTCCGTATTTGAGCGTTTGGTCGACGCCGTGGCAGCCCTGGCAGCCGCCGCCCATGAAGAGGTAGACCTTCCCGTCGCGATAGTCGAGCAGCTTGGTGTAGCCGCCGTGGCTGGCCACGGCCGGATTGATCTCTTTCTCGAGGACCTCGAGGATCTTGCGCACCTGCGGATTGCTTGTGTCGAGGCTGCCGGCCCCGGCCGCCGCGGGCTTCTGCACCTTGACCTCGAAGACGCCGGAGAGCACCCCGCCGTCGAGGTAGTCGACGGCGATCTCTTCGATTTCGTCGTTGGAGGTACGGTCGACGACCAGCTTGAGGTCCTCGACGAACTTCACGTCGTCGATGGAGGGCAGGGTGGCCAGGTCGATCAGCGGCAGGTGGATGTAGGTGCCCGCCTGATCGGGGAGCATGACCCCCCAGCTCTTCGGGTCTTTTTCCTTCAGCAGGCCGCGGATCTTCTCTTTGGCTTTGTCGGTCAGTTTCAACATCGTATCCTCCAAGATTCAAGCATCCGCGACCTTTGTGGCAGAGGCGGGGAGGCTTTGTCAATCCCACGGGTCAAGTCTCCTGGCTCCGGATCCACTTTTTGAGAGGGCGGGGTTGGAAGTCCCGCATCTTGGCCAGAAGCGCCTCGGGGTCGGCGTCGTCCAGCAAGAGTTTGCGGTGCTGGGGCTTGAGGAATTTTCGTCTTTCGGCCGTCGCGAGGAAGGCGAGGATCTCGTCGAAATAGCCCGCCACGTTGAGCAAGCCGCAGGGCTTGCCGTGCAGGCCCAGCTGCCCCCAGGTGAGGATCTCGAAGAGCTCGTCCAAGGTGCCCAGGCCACCGGGCAGGGCGATGAAGCCGTCGGAGAACTCGTACATCAGGCGCTTGCGCTCGTGCATGGAATCCACGACCAGCAGTTGGGTGAGGCCCTGGTGCGGTATTTCCTTCGGGAAGAGGGCGCCGGGAATGATGCCGGTGACCCGGCCGCCGCCCTGCAGGACGGCGTCGGCGATTCGCCCCATCAAGCCCACTTGGGCGCCGCCGTAGACGAGTTCGATATTTTCCCGAACGAGCAGGCCCGCCAGCTCCTCCGCGGCCCCTCGATACACCTCGCTGTCTCCCTCATTGGAGCCGCAGAAGACGCAAATACGGTTCATAGAGATAGGATACTCCTTATCCGTGGGGGTTGAAGGGGGAGACGGAGGCCTCCCCCTGGGCTTTAGCCCGCTCGAATTTACTTCGAGCGGGCGAATAACCGCCGCAGAAGACGCAAATACGGTTCATAGAGATAGGATACTCCTCACGAAAGCAATTTAAACGAATTCAAAAATTTGATCATCGCCGCGGCCGCGCTCGCCCGGCCGCTTGCGACGATCACGTAGAGCCGCTTGTCGACCAGGAAGAAGCGCGCCCTGCCGCTGCCGCCGCCGTTCAGCGTGAAGCTGAGCTCGCGGCCTTCGATTTTACCCAGGCTGATCGCGTCGAAGGCGTTCTCGGAGCCGCCCGCCTCCTTGAGCAAGCCGTCCTTGGCCTTGTTGAAGATCGTATGGCTGCCGCCCAGCGTCACCGCGATGCCGGGCAGCTCGGAATAAGAGGCGCTGTAAGTGACGCCCCCGGACTTGGCCGTATAGGTGCTTTCCTTGACCGCGCCGACGAAGCTTTTATGCACAGACTGGGTCAGGCTGGGCTTGCCGGGCAAGGAGACGCTGAAGCCACCTTCCGGCGAAGAGAAGTCTCGCCATTTTCCCTGGGCCGAGGCGAGCCCAGGCGCTACGGACGCTAGTACAAGGACGCCGAAAAGCGCGAAGAAGCGGTAGCGCATAACCCTCCTTTTCTAAGAAAATTTTACGGGAAAGTCGGGGGCTTTGTCTTCCGAAAACTAGGGTTTGACCACGGAGAGGATGTAGCGGTCGAGCTTGAGAACCTTGCGCGCCACCTTGAGCACGTCCTGCCGCGTCACGCGGAGGATCTTTTCGGGCAAGATCAGCCATTCGCGGCGGTCGATTCCGTAGATCTCGTTGAAGGCCAGCTGCGTGGCGACCGTGCTGTTGCGCTGCAGGTCGATCTCGTAGGCCCCCACCATGTATTGTTGGGCGCGTTGGAGTTCTTCGGGGGCGACGAGCTCTTCCGTGACCTTTTTCAGCTCGCGGAGGATGCCCTCGATGGCGGTGTTCACCTTGCGCGGCTCGGTGGCGATGTAGACGCCGAAATAGCCGGGTTCGACGCCCTCCTGGCTGAGCGAGGTGACGGAGTAGGCCAGCGACATCTTGTCGCGCAGCTCGATGAAGAGGCGGCCGCCCTGTCCGGCGAGGATGTTGTTGAGCACGTCCAAGGCGTAGCGGTCCTTGTCGGCGTAGCTGACGCCGCGGAAGCCCAGCACCAGGTGGGCCTGGAACTT
>JADYZQ010000010.1 GCA_020853015.1 Deltaproteobacteria bacterium | reverse complement strand
GCCTGGACCATGGCTTGGTGGACCGTCGCCATCGAATCCTTGGTGGCGATTCTATTCCTGCTTCCATTGCCGCAGCTCGATCTTTGGAGAACGGCCGCATTGGGGGTCTTCGTGATGACGACCTACCTCTTAGTGCCCGTTCCCGGCTTCGGACAAATCCTGCTCCTCATGGCACTGGTCTCCGTCGAGGATATCGAGCTTCGGATCTTCCTTCTGGCGCTTGCCTTGTCGGTAGCCGTCTTTGCGGGCATCGCCCACCTCCTTGGGAAAATAGTCCGGCGACGGATGAGCCGACTGCAGCGCAATACCCCTTTCCCCCTAATCTCTTGGACCAAGCGAGCCGACTTGCGGGGTCTGGAACAAGAAGGCAATTCTTGGCGCCTGGTCTTTCCCTCAATCCCATTCTCACTTTACGTCAAGGCTGGCTGGGTCCCCCAACTTCAAGAACTACTAGAAAACAAAGAAGGTTTCTCACCCCAGGAGCTTCTCTCTCAGGTCCCGGAGGCAGAAATAACTGAACTAAAAGAGCTCTTATCCCTCCTTTTTACCTTAAAACTGCTCTATCGTATAAGATCTTAAAATACACATAATAGGATCTATGTGTTCTCTAATTATCCGCCTGATCTTTTTATTTATTATTCCCAAATTGATAATTAAGAATATACACAATAGTTTCAGGTGCTTACCGTATTTCTTCAAATCTTTATTGTTGGCACCACCTTTGCTTATATAAATCAATAGAAAATAAATAGCCCCAACCCTTCAGCAGAGGCCCTACGCAAGTAGGGCCTTTGTTTTTCTAGTCGCAAAATAGGAATGTTTGACTCTCGTACTTCACGGTCATAAAATCCCAATATGTCCGAAATTGTTCCCGAGCGCATTTTGGGAACGGGGGCCATGGGCGCCGTTCACCTGGCCCATGGACCCGACGGAAAGGCCTATGCCCTCAAGGTCTTGAGGGCCGACTCCCCCGCGCTGCTGCCCATGTTCGAGTCCGAGGTCGGCATCCTTTCTAAGCTCCAACACCCCCGTCTCGTCTCCATCGAAGGCTTCAGCAAATCCGGCGAAGGCGTGGCAGGGATCCAGGGCGCGCCCTGCTTCTGGATGGAATACGTCGACGGGCTCCCCATTCTCGAAGCGGCCAAGCAGGCCGGGCCCGAACAAGTCCTCGAGTGGTTCCGCGAGTGCCTCGAGGCCCTTGACTACCTGCACACCCAGGGCATCCTCCACGGCGATCTGAAACCCGCCAACATCCTCGTCGACCGCGACGGGCATACTAAATTGGTCGACTTCGGGCTGGCCACCTTGACCCGCAACCTCGAGGGCGGAAAACGGGCCGCCGGCTCCCTGCCCTACCTCGCCCCCGAGGTCGTCAACGGCGAGCGGCTCCCGGCCAGCGACCTCTTCGCCCTGGGCACCATCTTCTACCAGGCCCTCAGCGGCTCGCACCCGCGCGCCGGCGCGAAGAACCTGCAAGAGCTCTTCTCTCCCCACGTCAAGCCCCTCGCGGCCGCCGGCCGGAACATCCCCCGCCGGACCGCCCGCGTCCTCGAACGCCTGATCGAGCCCGAGCTTACGCGGCGCCTCAAGACGGCTCGCGACGCCTTAGCCGCCCTCGAGGAAAGCGGTCTCGAGCCCGAGGAGCCCGGAGAGTCCGAATCCTTCCACTCCTTCGAGATGTTCGGCGTGCGGGAAAGCCGAGCGGCCTTCGATCGCTTCTTCGCCGCCCTTCGCGCGGAGGGCCGGCACGGCCTGGTCCTGCTCCACGGCCAGACGGGCGTCGGCAAAAGCCGCTGGATCCGCGAAGTCTCCTTCGAGCTGGCCTTGGCGGGCCATCGCGTCGCCCAGGGCAGGCTCGAGTCCGGCCAGGGCCTGGCCAACGAGGATCCCGTGCGTTTCTTCCTGGACGCCGACGGCCTCCAGCCCCGGCACTTCAAGGACCTGTTTCACTTCCTGCGCGGCGGCAGCCCTGGCGGCAGGCTTTGGCTTTTGGAATACAACGACGAGAAGATTCGCCCCGACCTCGCCGCCTCGCTGGAGGCCCTCGGGCAGGAAGAATCCGTCCTCGACCTGCGCCTTCGAAACTTGAACCTCGATGAGACGCGCGCCTTCCTCGACAAGGCCCTCAAGCTCGAACTGCCCGAGGCCCTGGCGCGGGACCTCTACGCGCGCACCCAGGGCAACCCGCGCCTCTTGACCGAGACCAGCCGCGAGCTGCTGCTGAGCGGCCTGCTCGACCGCAAGCACCTCACGGAAGAGACCTTGCTGCAATTGAAGCTGCCGAGCAGCGTCTCCGAGATTTTCGGCGAACGTATCCGCCGCCTCGACATGGGGCCGCGCCGCCTGCTCGACCTCCTCGCGGCGTCCCGCGAAGACGCCCGGCTCGCCCCGCTGGCGTCCCTCGGCGAAATGAGCCCCGCCGCGACGCGCGAAGCTCTCTCCGAACTGCTGCACTTGGGCCTGATCCAAGCGGCCCCTTCCGGCTCCGCCGAGTCCTACCGAATCACCCACCCGGCACTCCGCGAGCTGATCCTCGCCGGCTTAAGCGAATCGCGCCGCCGGCAACTCCACCAAGGATGGCTGGAGGATTACGAGCGGGAACGCGCCGCCGGCGCCGAGCCCCGACCCGAAACGACCTTCTCCCTCGCCCATCACGCCCTCGAGATCCCCGACCATCCCCAGGCCGCGAACTACGCAACCCGCGCGGCGGAGCTGCATTTCGCGCGGGAGAACTTCGACGGGGCCATCGCCCTTTGCGAGCGGGCCTTGGCCGCAAAGCCCGTCAAAGCGGCGCGCGACGCGCTCCTGCGGCTGGCCGCCAACGCCTACGGACGCCTCGGGCGCTTCAAGGAGTCGGTCGCCAAGATCGAGCTGTGGCGCGCCGAGGGTCACGCCGACCCCGAAGGCCTCAACGAGGTAAAGTTTTGGCTCGCGACCGGCCTCGCCTATAAAAATTTGGGCAATGTCCCTGAGGCCCGGCGCCGCTTCGAGCGCTGCCTGGACGCCGCCGCCCCCGACAACGCCAAGCAAAAGCCCTTCCTGGTGCGGGCCCATTCCCTGCTCGGCCTGCTCGACCTCGAGGCGAAGCGGCTGGAGGCCGCCGGAGGGCACTTCGAGAAGGCCTTGGCCCTCCTGCCCCCCTCCAGCGAGCAGACCGCCGAGGTCCTCAAACATCGCGCCCTCTTGGCCGCGGAACGCCGCGACTGGGCGAGCGCGGAGACCCTCCTCGAGGAGGCCCGGGCGATGTACGCCTCGCTGCAAGACCACCACGGACAATTTTCCATCGCCCTCGAGCTCGGCAACTTATCCCTCGACCGGGGGCATCTCGAGGCTGCGGAGGCCGCCTACGGCGAGGCCCTCGACTTGGCCTCACGGCACCACGACGACAACTCGCTGGCCCGCGTCTACCAGAACCTCGGCGTCCTCGCCTGCCGCCGCGGCAACTATCACCGGGCCCTGGAAGTCTTGGCCAAGGCCCGCGAGATCTTCGCCTTCCTCGGCAACACCTTCGAGCGCGGCCTCAATTTCCTTCAGCTGTCCCTGGTACAGGCCTCGGTGGGCCGTTTCGCCAAGGCGGAGGAATACTGGCGCTCCGCCCTGGCGCAAGGCGAGAGCTCCCCCGAATTCCTGCAGCGCCAGGCGCGGGTCGGCCTCTGGCTGGGCCTGCTCCGCGACGGAAAAGCGCCGGCGGAGGACGACGCGGCGGCCGTCGCCGCCGAGAGCGAAGCTCCCTCTTGGGACCTCGAGGCGCGGCTGCTGCGCCTGAACCTGCGCCGCGATCCTGACGACCGCGAGGCGGCCCGCCGCCTCCTGGGCGAAATTTACCAAAGACTTCCCGACCCGCTGAAGATCAGCTTCGAAGACCGCGCCGACTACCGGCACTGGGTCTTGGGCGAAATCCCCAACGCTTCACCTTCCGAAAAGGAGAGCCTCCCCATGGACATCCTGCAAAGGCTGACCGCCATCACCACCGAGCTGCTCGGCTCGAACAACCTGGACCAAGTCCTCGTCAAGCTCATGGACGCCGCCATGGAACTTTCCAAGGCCGACCGCGGCTTTCTGGTCATCCGCAACCCGCAATCCCCCGGGCCCATTCCCGGCTACGAGATCAAGGTGGCGCGCAACGTCTCGAAAGAGATGATCGAGAAGCAGGACTCCTCGATCAGCCTCTCGGCGATCCGCGAGGCGATGCAAGGCGGCGAGGCCTTGGTCACCGACAACGCCCTCCAGGATTCGCGCTTCGAGACCGCTGAAAGCGTGCACCAGCTGGAGCTGAAGTCCATCCTCGCCCTGCCGCTCAAGGGGACCAAGGGCGTGATCGGCGCGCTCTACCTCGACCACCGCTACGAGACGAACATGTTCCGCGGCACGGACCTGAACGTGTTGCAGATGTTCGCCAACCAATCCGCCTTGGCCTTACAGAAGGCGCAGATGATCGAGGATTTGGAGAAGGCCAACGCGAAGCTCTCCGAGACGGTCGAGGAGCAGGCGGGCGAATTGACCGTGCTGAAGCGCGAGGTCGAGGACCAGCGGCACAAGCTTACCTTCGAGTACAAGGACATCGTCGGGCAAAGCCCGGCCATGCTCGAGGTGCTCTCGCTGGTCGACCGCATCACCGAGACCACCGTGCCGGTCTGGGTCTACGGCGAGTCCGGCACCGGCAAGGAAATGATCGCCCGAGCCCTCCACTTCAACAGCTCGCGGGCGAAGAAGCCCTTCGTCAGCGAAAACTGCTCCGCCCTACCCGAGACCCTGCTCGAATCCGAGCTCTTCGGCCACAGGAAGGGCGCCTTCACCCACGCCGACCGCGACAAGAAGGGCCTGCTGGAATACGCCAGCGGCGGCACCGTATTCTTGGACGAGATCGCCGACATGAGCCCGACGATGCAGGCGAAGCTGCTGCGTTTCCTGCAGGAGGGCGAGATCCGCCCGCTGGGCTCCAACGAGCTCATCAAGGTGGATGTCCGCGTCGTCTCGGCCAGCAACCGCGACTTGAGCGAGCTGATCGGTGAGGGGAAATTCCGCGAGGACCTCTACTACCGCCTCAACGGCGTGACCGTCGTCCTACCGCCGCTCCGAGAGCGCATGGAGGACCTGCCGATCCTGGTCCAGCATTTTTTGAAAAAGCTCGCCAAGGACGAAAAGAAGGAACCCCTCGAGATCGCCCCGGAGGCCCTCGAGATGCTCATGGAATACCAATGGCCCGGCAACGTCCGCGAGCTCGAAAACACCATCCGCACCGCCTGCCTCTTCCATCAGAAAGGCAAGCTGGTGCCGAAGTCCTTCAACTTCAAGAAGACGATGAGCGGAGGCATGACCCTGCCCAAGGCCGTCTCCGCCGGCGCCGCGCCCGTCAAGCCCGCAGCGGGAAAGTCCGCCAAAGCCGCGGGAGGCGCCGCCCACCCCATGTCCGACGAGAAACGCATCCTTTTGGAGGCCCTCTTCGAGCACGGCTACCACAAGGGCCTCGCCGCCCAGGCCCTCGGCATCTCGCGGCGCTACCTATACACGCAGATGATGCGCCACGGCGTTCCGATCAGCCGGATCGAGATGAAGTCCTTCGTCGAGGAGCAGTTAGGAAAAAGATAAGGCGGCGATTGGGCGCGCCGATGGGACAGGGGTAGCGGTCGTCACTGGATCTTGAGAATCTGCAAAGTTTGGGGGGACAGCTTCAGAGGTCCGACCGGCCGCGTGTAGCGAACCAGACCCTGCTGCGCGGTCGCGGCGATACCCTCCTTCGCGATCTGCATAAATCCATCGACCGACAGCGGACCGACCTCCGCCGGGGGATTCTCGGGCAAGAGGTAGAAAACGACGACCTCGTTCGGGTAAAGAGCCAGTTCCCCCAAGTCCACGATGCCGGAGTTCTTCACCGGAAAATCCCGATAAGTCGCCCCCTCGCAGACGGTGACGCTCGGGCCCCCAATGGCCCTGGGCATGTGCAGCAGATACCAGATCAAAAGATTCGAGGCGGTTGGGTTGTTTTGCTCCGCCGGGGGCATGTTCTGCAGGATATCGGCGTCGCTGTGCGGCCCGCAGTTGACCGCCCGGACGTAGCGCCCCTCGCAGGCCAGACAGGGGACTTCTTTGTATCCGTTGAGGTCCTTGAAGATCTTCAAGACCTGGGCGGCGGGTAGGTTTCCGGGGACCGAGGGAAGGATGTAATCGTAGCCCGCCCCTTGGGCGAAGGGCTCTCCCGCGAAGAAGAGCGCATGGGTACGATAAAAACCGGGCTCGAGATCGACGTTGGAGGACTGCGAACCCAGGGTGCCGTCGCCGCTGGCTTGGCCCAGGACCGGTTGGTCCAGGGGCGAGGCAGGGCCAACGGCCGCCTGCCCGGGGCTATCGAGGGCCCCGCCAGGACCCGCGCCGACGGGACCGGGACCCGAACCTCCGCTCCCGGCGCAGGCCGTCAGTGCCCAAACCGTCATCATTGCCGTAAAAAAACGTCGCATGCGTCTCCTTTACTCCACCAAGTCCCGAGTCTTGAACTTATCGAAGACCGGATTGGGTTGCTCAACGGGATCGCCCAGGTTCACTTCCGGGGCTTGGACCGGCATCACGGCCTTATCTTTGTCTTTCAAATTATCCAGGCTGACGGCGTCGTCCTGGGGGATGGGTTTGGGGAAACTCCCAGGCACGTTGTAACGCGCCTGAAAGACCCTCAGCCAGGTGAAGGGATGCGTCTCCGGCTTCTCGGAGCAGGCAGTGAAGGCATAAAACTCGTCGGCGTTCTGGAAGGACGTCGCCCCCGAGACCGGCGCCATCGGCTTGGCGGAGAGCAGGATCATGTAGAGGTGGTTGGCCTGAATGGGCAGGTCCTTCAAGGCGACCTCGCCGACGGATCCCACCGCGAAGTCTTGGTAGACCGCCTGGGCAATGAGCTCGGGTTTCACGAAGTGTTTTCGCACCCCGACCGTGAACATGAGAAATCCTATTTTCTCTTGAAATGGCGAGAAACCGGGATCGCCCAGGTCGATGAGTCGGACGACCCTACCGGCGCAGTCGGAGCATATCTCCTCGTTGACCACGGGCTCCTTCTGATTTTTCACGACCAGTCCCGGCGTGGGGAAGGTCTTCTGCTCCTCCTGCAAGAGGTACCAATTGCCGCCCTCCACCAAGGTCTCGCCGGTGAAGCGGAGGGTGTAGGGAAAGAGACACCCATCGCCCATCTCTTGCATGTCGGACTGGCTGCCCAGGGTCCCCTGCTGGGCGAAGTTCCCGCCGCCTACGCCGCCGTTCCCCAGCGGACCTCCGCCGGTTCCGGCGCCGGTGCCGTCCACGGCGCCGCTGCAGGCCGCCAAGAGAAGCAAAAGCAGGTATTTCTTCATATCCGTTTCCTTTCGCAAACGAGGCCATTGTGCCCCATCCCGCCGCGGCTTCCAATGCGATTCTCGCGCGATGCGCCCTCGTCATGCCTCATTTGGAGCCCCCTTGCAACACGCGCACCTTGGCCGGCTCGCTGAGGCGAATGAGGTCGATGGGCTGGTAGGGATCGAGGTAACCCATGGGCGGCCTCACCCAAATCCCGCGCGCGAATCGGTATTCTTTGTTCATCGCCACCTTTTGAAATTGCTCGTATTCACCGGGGTCCTCGAGGTTCATCTCGACCGGAGCGACAGCGACCGGGCCCCCTTCCGGAATCAACAGGACGTAGATCACGTGCCCCGTCTTAGCCGGTATCTGGGGCATCTTGATTTGGTTTCCTGCTCCGATCCCGACATCGACATAGGTGGCCTTTTTCGGATTGTTCTCCGGTTTCAACCTTCCCATCCTCAGGTCGTAGAGATAAGGACCCGACTCCTTGTAGGCCGCCGGCAGAGGCCCCAGGTCGAACCAGCGCAGGACCCTGCCCTCGCAGCCCTTCGGATCGGGGGCGCAGAGCCCGCCCTCTTCTTTGCTGAAAAAGGTCTCGCGCACCACGCCGCCGGCCGGAAAGAATTCCTGGCCGACGTCCTTGGTATAGGTCCATTTTTTCAAATCCTCGTTATCGTCCTCGAAGGCCAGATAGAGGTTGGGCATGAGATAGCCCTCGCCCATCGTGTAGGTGGGCGGTTGGGAGCCCAGCAGCCCCCCCGAGGTGTTGGCGGCATAGACCACCGCCTGGGAAGAGGATTGAACCTGGCCCTCGCCGTACGTGGACCCGGCGCCGTCGGATTTTGGCGCGGACGGGGGCTCGCCCGAAGCTCCCTCGCCTCCCGGAGCCTTGGATTTCGCCTCGCCCTGCGGCACGCTTTGGGCCTCGACGCCGCTCGGAGGCTCGGGGGCCTTCGCGGCGCCGTCGGCCGTCGGGGCCTTGGCGGGCGCCGGCGGGACGGGGGCAACGGGCGCGGATGCGGGTGCGGGCACAGAACCTGACGCTCCGCTCGGCGCCGCGGCGACAAGCGTAGGCGCGGGAGCCGAGGCGACGGGAGCGGCCGCAGGAACCGGAGCCGCGGGAGAGCTGGGAGCGACGGCCGCGGTGGGCGCGGAAGGGCGCGAGGCGCCAAAACTGGAACCCGACCCGCTCGGGGCCGCCGAAAGGGATCCACCGCCGGCGGTCGGACGCGGGATCACGCCGCCGGCGCCGGAAAAGGTCGCCGCCGGCGCGGAGACCGGCCCGACGGGCGCCGAAAAGGTCGGCGCCGGAAGCGAAGGCGCCGCCAAGGTGCCGCTAAAATCTTGCAAGGCCATATCCGGACGACGCGGAGCGACCGGCGCCTCGGGGAAGTTCGGCGGAGCGGGCGCGAAGGACGTTTCGCGCGAAGCGCCGACAACAGGGCTGTCCGTACCAGGTTTTTTAGATTCGAGAGGCTTGGCCGGACTCGCGGGGGCCGAAATCCTTTTGGGGGCCGCAGCGGTCGCAGGCACCGCCGCTGGGCTTCCGCCCGAGGACACCGTGGGTAAAATAACGCTTCGCGTCGCGACCTGTCGGGATTGGGAGCTCAAGAAGGCCCAGGCCTTGCGGCCCTCCGGGGCGCTTTTCGACCCCGAACCGCAGGCGCCGAGCCCCAGGCCGACCAAGGCACAGACTATTGAAATTAAACGAGATTTTACCCAAAAGCCCCGCATCGGAGAACCCCATCCGCCTTTCGGCCCTCAACCCACCTATATTATCAGCAAAAGGGCCCTAAAAATTGCGAGCTTATTGAATTTTCCTCAGATCATCCCGG
>JADYZQ010000009.1 GCA_020853015.1 Deltaproteobacteria bacterium | reverse complement strand
TTTGGGAGCAGGAGGTCGCCGGTTCGAATCCGGCCGCCCCGACTTCCCTCGCCATTCGCGTTCACTCACCCTGCAAGCCAGCAGGATGCAGCCTCTTGACGAGCCTCATCTCTATCCCATCCAAAGGAATCGACCAGGTAAGCACAGTTCCGTCGGTCAGGCCCGTTCCCATGCGGATCGTATCCTCCTTGGTCGGCGTTTCAGGCTCGGTCGGAAGGAGAAACCAGGTTTCCGTCGAGGAGTCGTAGACCTCCGACGGCGCTGGAAACGAGTTCAACATGGATCCGCCGATGGCGAGGCCGAAGAGGCCGTTTTTATAGGGCCATTGGGCGGCAAGTGGGCCACTGCGGGGAAAATTCATGTCTCCAACCCTCCGCCACTCGTTGGTCCTGGGATTCAACACCATCGCGGAGCTTCGCGGAACCCTTGGCCCCTTATTGATGAAGTTAACTTGACCATTCTTACCTCCCTCCTCAAGGCGGTTTGCCAGTCCGCCAAAAATGAGCACCTCGTCGTTTTCGAGGAGGCTCACGCCGGGGAAGGCGCGGCCAGCGTAGCCTGCGTCGGCATCATCCGGAAACGTGGGCATGTTGGAAAGGCGAGTCCACTGGTTGGTCACGGGATCATACATATCAACCTCGACAATCCCGTAATACGCGGCGGGTTGAGTCCAACGGCCGCCGATGAGGAGAACCTTCCCATCGCTGAGCACGACGGTATGATGCGTGGCCCGGCCGACCTCGATGCCCCGTTTCTCTTCGGGGAGGGGGAAGCTTTTTCTGGTGAAGGCGCCCGGAACATGGGTCGCGAAGCCGCGGGTTGCGGGCATCTTTGCGGGCATTTTTTCGCCTTCTTCCCAATGGCCTAAGAGCTCGGTCCCGTCCGGATACCTGGTATTCCCGTTTGGGTTGAAGATGAAAACATTGCGGCTGGCGAGAATGACCAAATCTTCGAAGGATATCACGTCCTCCTCTGTCGATCCGCCCGTGACGATGACACGGCCGTCTTCGTCATTAAGCGAGGCGGCAATGTTCGTATAAATCTCGAAGGTACCCTTCGGCATCCTCGCGGCCTCGGACCAAGAGTCGCTCCTCGCGTCGTAAATGAAACACTTGTCGCTGATCCGGAGGTTCCCGTCCGGCCCAAAGGGCCCGCCGCCCCCAACCAGGACGCGATCGTCGTCCAGGGCAGCGCCAAAATGCCGCTCGAGAGGCGCGGGTGCGTCGGCGACCCTACGCAAACCGGTCGCCGGCTCATAAAGGTAGGCAATTCTGCTTTCACAGAATTTCTCCGGGTTCGACAAGCAAGGTCCCGATGTGCTGGTTAGGAGCGCACGCCCTCCGCTCATGGGAATGGTGATTCTCCCCGTTGGGAAGAACTCGCCAACGACCTCCCACTCGGCCTCTGGCAAGCCCCCTGCGTGAGCCGTCGACGCAGCTATCCACATACCCGCGGCTAAGCTTGGAAGAATGATCGCAAGGAGACCTGTAAAAAGTGACAAAAAATTATCCCGATTATTTTTGGTGAGCACCCGCCCCATACACGACCCCCTTAACGAAAAAATTATAGGAGTTACCGGTGGGGCGATCAAGGCATGAAAAATGCGATTTATTTTTTGACCGGCGCCTCCCGATGGGGGTACCACACGGGTTCAATAAGCAAATGCAACACTTAGGACAGTAAGGTTTCTGCGGTACCAAGAGCCGCATGAGGAAAGCATTTAAGCACCTTGCCGCCGAGGATCGCGACCTGCTAGCCGTGATGCATAGCCAGGGGAAGTTTCTCCGAGAAATTGCCGCTAGACCGGACTATCCTCTCTACTTTTATTTCGCCATCGATCCCCCTCCCAGTTTGCAGACTTCGCAGGCCGTCAGCTATTGCGGATCTTCGCCCAGCGCTTATCAAGGGTCCGATACCGACTATAGCCGCGGGTGGAGCTTTTCTATCGACGGCAGCCTCAGCTATTGGGGCGAAGGCACGAGCCCGGTCGGCATCGACGCGGGCGCAACCTACGAGTCCGATACCAGCACCACCATTCCGGCGGCGGCCGTTTATTCCGGCCATACCCAAAGCGGACAGGGCCAGTACTGGCAATTCCAGTTCTGCTCGACAGACTCCACATCAGCCTGCGCCGCCACCATCGGCACACAAACCGGCGATTCTTCATGCACCAATGCCTTGACCTTTCCTCAGAATGAGCAGTCTCCCGCAGGCGCAAATTCAACCAGCATCATGGCCTTTTGGACAGCCGGGCCCGACAGCCGAGTCGCAGGCGGCACTTTCGACATCTCCGTGACTTACGCCGTCTACCTGTCGAGCACGCAAATACCGGACTGGCCCGCTGTCACTAATGTCGATGATCCTAAATGTCCTGATTGCACCACGTCGGCGGGCGACACCTGCTGTGACACCGCCATCGAAAACTGCGGTTGCCAAGCCGACAACGCCTATTTTGGGGCGACGCTCGCCAATTCCGGCAACCAAGACCTCTGCCAGGATAGTCCTCCCACTCCACCCCAGCCGGTCTTTAATGACCCCTCTTCGCTCGCCAACGGCACAAACTCGCAAGGCCAAGCCAATAATCCCGCCTACAGCGATTTGGTTTTTCCCATCAAATACCCGGCCGCTCCTTCCGATGCCGCCTCAAATCCAAGCATCTGCCCCGCGGGATGCAGCGAATCGACTGCGACCTGCACCTGCCTGTGCCCGACGGGAACTTGTCCGTCGATCTACCAAGGCTGCCCAAACGGAAACTTAATCAGCGCCTCGGGTTCCTGAATTAGGAATTTTCACCGACAAACCTTCCGACCGCGTCCTAGATTCCTGCAGGCAGGCAGATGCTTCCGATGGCGGATTAAAGGCGGCCCTTCAAATTTATTTCTTCAAAAACTGCAATTTTATCCGGGCTCTCCATTCTAACCATCTGTTTTTACATATTTTTATAAAAGAGCTGGCTTGGCACCCGACTTGCTTTTTCTTCCGATGAGGAGCGCGGCTCCCAAGGAGGATCTCAATGACTCAGCCTGTAAAAAACAACTATTACCTGGATCGCTACTTCACCCAACCTGCCCCGGGCAGCGCGCCCGGCCAAGGGAAGGCCTATGGCGGCGCCGAAACGGCCGCCGTCGATGCCGGCGTTTACGGCTATGAGAGCTCGATGGGGAGCGAGGACGGCTTCGAATACTCGGACAGCTTCGAGTTCCAGGAGGAAACCGACCCCGCGGGCAGCTTCTCCGCCGTGCAAGACTTCCAGATCGCCCTCGATTCGATCGAAGAGGCCATCGAGGCGAATCCCGATCTGAAGGTTCTCAAGGGCGACGTCGCCAAGATCCGCGCCAAGCTGAAAGAGGCCTCCAATCCCGGCTTGACCGAGGCCCGGCGCAATCTGCTGCTCGGCGAGGCCGACGCGATGATGACCGAGCTGAATGCGGCGATGTCGCGGAAGGAGCCGCTGGAGGATCTGGAGAAGCAAATCGAAGACCTGAAAGAGGACATTCAGGCGCACGAATTCCCCGCCGCCCGGCTCTCCGACAAGAACGACCTCCTCCGCAAACTGGAACAAGCCACGGCCAAGCTGGACCTCAAGGCCGACGAGGACGATTTCGAGGACGTTCAAGAAGAGATCGCGGGCGTCGAAGGCGATTTCGAGGCGCTCAAGGTCGAGGTCGAGGCCGATACCGAAGAAGACTTGAACGGCCTCGAGGAGAAATCCGGAATGCTCATCGATCAAATCGAAGCCTCCCCATACCTTCGCGACGAAGACAAAGAAAATTTTAAATCCCAGATCGAGACGAAGGTCGAAGAGCTCAAGCCGCAACTCGAGAACGGCACGATCGAACCGGAAGACGCCATGAAAGAATTCGATCGGATCGATTTCGCCGCCGGCCAAAAGGCGAGGCGCGGCGAGCTGGCGCGGGAATTCGAGAATCTAGCGCGGAACATGAGCAACGACAATCACAGTTGGGAAGAGGCCAAGGAACTGGCCCGTCGAGTCGCCAAGGCCGTAAAAACCGACAGCCCGGAGGACTGGAGCGACGTGAAGAACTACATGAATTACGTGGTCGTGGGCCTGAACACCGAAAAAGGCAACGACATTATCAACGGCTTGTTGGGTGCGATTTATTACCGGCTGGCGGGGAAGGACGAAGAGAAGTTCAACGCCCTATTGGATCTCATTCCCAGCTCAGTGCGAATGGAGATGGAAAGGACCGCCGGCTACGCAGACCACGAGTTGCAGGACAATCACGGCCATGACACCGAGGCGGACAAGGACGCGCACGCGTGGTTCGGAAGCGCCGCGGACAGCATCGACGCGCTCGAGAGGAGCCGAAGCTGGAGCAAAGACGCCGAGCGTCGCCGCACGCGCCTCAGCGACAATGCCTCAATAGATACATCTAACGAGTCGTTATAAATATTTGCCATGAGCACCGATAACCCTATCGGGGTCTGCCCCAAGCTGCCCGAGGCAGCCTCCTTGCACATCGACTCGACACCGTTAGCGACGATCGAACCGGAACCGCTTTATCCCAATCCGCTCACGCTGGACGAAATCCGCTTCTCGAGCCGGCTCCCCACGGGTCCGCTTTACCTCGACCATATCGCCGAACGATCCTGCGTCTACCGGGTCCGGCCCTCCGAGGGGGAACACGAGGATCCCCTCGCGCCGCACCGATTCATCGAGGACCGATTCTTGGGCGACGTGCTTCCTTATTTCGGCATACCCACCCACCTTCGGACCGCGAGCGCCTCGCCCGAGCTTCATGGGGCGATTTACGACGGGCGGCGCGACCATTTTTACGGGGCCGAACTAGGCAGCTCCCGCTGGTACCTGATCGGGGATGCCGTCAATTATTCGGGCTATATTCGGTCCGTCGCCCAGTTCGCGGGCGATCTTCGCGAGCTCTGGCAAGAAAACCCCTTAAGTTTTTTCCGGCAGGCGCTCGAGACCTATCTCGCGCCGCCGCAAGAGTCGCGGCCGATTCCCTCGCCTTTCCAAGGACGCCGTGAAATCGAGCGATTTCAAAGATGGCTCGGGGATTTCGACCCCGCTCTCGCCAAGGCCGTCTCGCGCCGGCTACGCTACTCGGAGTCCTCGGCCTTTACCTTGATGGAAATGGCGGTATGCGGCGCGCGTCACGACGATTCGACCTACGCCTATTGGGAATCCGAATGGGGAGAAATCCACCTTTTGCCGCGCACCATCGAGCTTCTGCGCCGCCGCGAATATGCGGCCGTCGCCGAAATCCTCTCGCACGAGCTGGCGCATCAATGGACCTCGCAGTCCGGGTTGGTTCGCCCCACGATTCAACTGTTCCATCACGGGGTCGCCCACTTCATTGCGGGCCAATCGCTCGAATCTCCCTGGCAGGAGCTGTTTTTCAAGGTTTTCCAGGCTCCGCTCGTGGTCGCCTTTCAGTGCCGCTTCCTCTCTCAAGTACCGGAGGAGGAGGCCCAGGCATATTCACGTAACTTCGTCTATTCGATGGAAAAGCTGGGCGCCGAACGAGGGGTGGTATTACCCACGGCCCTCGCTTCCTACGATCTGCTCTGGCGGGAAGCGCAGGAGAATTTCCCGATCGATTGGCAACGCCTTTCCTTTCAATATTTCCTCCTGGCCTGGGAACTTCAGCGGCCGCTCGGACGCGCGGAAACCCATGAGGGCTGGCTGGGACTTTTCAAAGCGGACCTCCAATCCAGGCTGGACTGCGCGAGGGATGAGGCTCAACATTGCCAAGACTCGGAGGCCCTGCGGATATTGAGGGAGCTGGCCTCGGGCCGAACAGGTTTGGGCATAAAATGATATCGTTATTTATCGCTTTGAGCGGCGCCTTTCACGACTTCAAAATCAAATCTGCCGGTGGAAAAGACGTTTTCTCCAGGATCATAACAAACACCGAAGACGTAATCACATACCCGTTCGGAAACCGTTATATAATATTCCAAGTCATGCCAGCCCACCGATTGTGGGCGAACCCTCGGCAAGAAATAGATTTGGACGATGCCGTTTAACGGCGGACCCATAAGAAATTTAGCTATATCTTCCGCGGGATAGAGGTAGGGCTTTTTCCCGTCGACAACGACTTTGATCGATTCGAACTTGGCAAGCACATCACGGGGATTCTCGTTCGGATTAACGGTGACTCGAAGAGGAGCGATAATAAATTCGCCCGAATTAGCCTGGAAATGGGGAGGATCCCCCTTCACGCAAAATGCTGGCCCTAAGATTTCCTCGGATAGATCGTACCAATAGTCGGCATTAAGGTCCAAAGGGGCGAACGGACTTATACAGTGATTATCCTCTGTACCCGCAGCCGGATCCCAATTGAGGTCCCCGGTTCCCGGCAGACCCCCTTCCGCCGATTGGGCCATATCGAGGGCCGTTCCCGAAAAAACGAGAAAAGCGATCCATAAAATGCATTTTTTTGCTAACGAAGAGGTACGAAAATTGGCGCCTGATTTCGACATTTTGATATCTCCCCCCGATTTCAGCTACACTTCCCGCAATGAAATCAAATTGGCCGGGGCGGATAATGCCCCCGCTATCTCTTTCGGAAATTGTCCGCTCTCCAGATATTCTTGTAAAGGCAGGAAAAGCGATCTTACTTGAGGGGAAAAGCATGAGTGAAAAATAATGGAATGTCCTTATTCCGAGATAACACAACCCACACGGCATTTTTGCCCTTTTGTGACTTCGGAGGACAGGCTAGAATTTAACTCAGGGAGTTTTTGGGGAAGGGTGTAATGGATATTAGGATTCACAAATTTTCCGCGATTGCGCTCGCCGTTTTATTTTCAATCATTCCAGAAAATCGAGAAGCCAAGGCTCAAGATTTGACGAGAGTCGAGGTGGAGGAAACGTCCGCCATGACGACGGTGACGGGTTGGGACGCTCAAAACCGGCAAATGGGGCGGCTAGAATTATTGCAGGGCCGCTTCGCGATGTCGGATCTTTTCGCAGCGGATCGGGATTTCCGTTGGGTCACCGGACGGCGGTTGAAGGTCGAGGCTCTCGACCAGACGCTGCAATGGGAAAGCGAAGGATTCGCTCCAACGCTCTCATTGCCGGCTCATCCCGCGAGCCAAAAGGCCTTGGCTAATTTCCTCGATGATCGTCGGGTCAAAGCGGTGCTCGAAAGGCACGGAATTGGTTTCCAATCCAATCCTCACCAGGAAGACGATCCTTCGGCCTGCGATTTGGAAGGCACTCACGCTTACGAATGCAGCGGAGAAACCACCTGTGCCATCCACTTGGTCCGGGAGCATCCCGAGATCGCTCCTCCGGGAACCTGCGCCCGCACTGTTCCGGCGCCCTACGCCTGGACGGTCCACCAGCGAGCCTTTGCGGGCTATCACTTGGACCATCTCGCGTCGGAGGAAGTGCAGTTCACGCAATCGGTCGTCGCCCAATGCTGTCCCGAGGTAATCACCCCTACCGGGGTGATGCCGGCTATATACGCCAAGAAGACCTGCCCCGAGAGCCTGACATGCAGCGCTCAAACGCCATGCGAAACCAGCTGCGGCACGGTGACTCGTCCGGGCGCGTGCGTCGGATGTCCGGCCTACCATGATTCCACCGAAGGAAAGTGCGCAATGTACGTGGAGAAAGCGGATTGGACCGACCCATTCGCGCCGAAAGGCAAGAAAAAGGTCTTTAATGTCTGCGCCCGCTTTGCATGGACTTGCGGCGACGGATTTTGCGATGTGGATGAGGATTGCGCCAACTGCAATGCGGATTGCGCTTGTCGCGGCGATAATATCTGCATGGAATCGGCCGCTTTAAACGAAGCCGCCCTTTGTTGCGAAAATGGAATCTGCGACTAACCCGCCGTCTTTCGTTTAAAAGCCGAATAAGTGTTCCGGTGGAGGCGGTTCGAAGTTTTGATTTAGCCGCTCCCATAAAGGCAGGTTTCCGAACACCTCCAAGCCATTGTTGTCGCCGAGGGTGGTCTGACGCCCACAAACGGCCGCGAAGAGTTCCCCGTTTTCGTCGGTGCGTTCGTATAGATTTTCGGTTTCACCGCTGCCGCTCGACTTGACGGCAGAAAAATATATCCAATTCCCGCCGCCGACGCTGTCGACATCGGCATTGAACGGCGCTTGAGTGGGGCAAAATGCCAAATCCATCGCCCCGCGGGCCGCGGTATCCACGGTTGAAAGCGTCGTGCCGATCAAATCCACCTCAAGCGTGTTGCCGAACGATTTCCCCCCGGTGGCCGTGCGCCGGAAGCCGGAACGGGCATTGATCCCCGTGTTGACGTTTTCGATGCGGTCATGGACGCTCCTCACCGTCAAGGTGTTCTCGTTCGATCCGGGCGAGTTCGGAGCCGGAGCGGTGCCTCCCGCCGTGAGATAAAAGCCGGCCGAACCCACCGAGCCGTTACCCTCGTACAGGTTGCCGATCGAGATGATTTCGGTATGCGCGCCTTCCACGACCGACACGATCGTCTTCGGCGCGCTTGGCATCGAGTTATCCACGAAGGCCCGGCTGATGCCGCCGACTCCGTCGAGGGGAATCGAGGCTTCCGTCAAGACGCTCTTTTGAATCGTGAGGGTCACATGACCCCTCGCTTCGTACTGAATGGGAAACAGCCCCAAGGAGTTATTGGCGCGAATCAGGGATCGGGCGATGGCCGTGTGGATCGTCGGATCTCCCGGAGGGTCCGCGAGCAAGTTGGTGCCCGGCGCCACATCCGTTTGCAGATTCGGCCTCAAAATGCCGGTTACCATGAAAATGTTGCGCCCCGCCGGAACGCCATTGAACGCGCCTGGGCCGCCGCGTCCTTGAATATCGCATTCGATAAATCTCACCCGCTTCACTTCCGAACCCTTGGCTTGGATCATCACGGTGTTGCCCTGGAAAGCGGAGAAGGAGCTCGCCTGCAAGTCCACGTCAACGGCAATCCCGCGAAGGCTGCTCTCATCCGACATATGCAAAACCGCGTCTCCCACGAAGGCGCCTAATTCCGCAGGACAATGTACTCCGCCATCGGCGGGCCGAATGATCGCGGCGGTGCCTTCGCGAAAGCCGACGGGCAAACCGGCCTCGTATTCCATGACGCCGGAGCCCACGATTTGGGCTCGCGGCGGAACGTGAAGCGGCGCAGCCGGGCAATAAGTGCCCGCTTCGACTTGAATGGTTTTTCCGGCGTTCGCCGGATTCATCGAGGCGACCAGCTCTTCCGTGGAAGTCACCGCGACGATTTGTGGATCATCGCTCCCGGCGAAGGCCGTGCCGGTTATAAAGACAATCGCCGTCGCGAGGCTATACCGATAGCGCATGTTCCCACCCCCTATGCGTAGTTCGCAAACTGGCTCACCCCAAAGCGTTAGGTTTGCTTTGATGAGGATTCCCAAAATACGAACATTAAAAAACCCCTACGAATTAACCCTTCGAGGAATTTTAATCGGTTTCCACATAATTGGAAGGGGGGAAATCATTTTGAAAAAAACCATCCCGCGAACCCCCTCCAAATAGAAACCAAAGTTCCATAGATGAATCCGCCATCCCCGGAAAAGCGCAAGCATTCTCGTTCTCTCCCGACGCCGTCCCTGCAGGCTCACGTCATATTTTTGGCGGATTCTCATTTTAATATTGATAAACGCCGCGTCGATTCGTCGCCAAATCCCCTCGAACCAACTTATCCTCCTCAAAAATAGGCGTTTATATATGGTGCCTAACTTGGCGCCGGGATTGCTTATTGTTCCGGTGAGAGCGACAGACGCTCTAGAAAACCAAGGGCAAGGAGAACCATCATGAAAAGCATGGCACTAATCAACATCCCCGTTTCCAACCACCAAGTCGGTTTTTGGACCGCGTTCCGAAAACTCTTCCAAGTCCAAGAGGCGGTCCGCGATACGGCCATCCCGTTAAACTTCGCGCATTCGGACCAGGAAGAATTCGTCTTCTTTAATCATGAGTATGAAATGGAAGACTATATTCGCAGCTTTCGGGAGTAGGGCATTCGGCGGAAACGGCGCGATCTTCCAGATTATCAATTCGGAATCATTCCGCCGAGGACCGGCTTGAAACGGGGGTTTTGGACTAGACCTTTGCTTCCCGATCAACTACAGGCGCGGAATGCGTCACTCGACGACAGATTTCCCGCGCAGCAAAGACGGCAGCCTCCATGTCACCGACGAGGTTTGGAACACGATCATCTCTTCGCTGGGCGCCCTATTCTCCCTCGTCGGCGTGATCCCGATGATTCTCCACGCGAAGACGGTCGCGCCCGCTTCGCATGTTCTGGCTCTCGTTATTTACGGGTTCGGCCTGGTCAACATGTTCGTTTCAAGCGCCCTGCACCACGGAGTCCACGGCTCTCCCAAAACCAATCACTATCTCTGGCTATACGACTATTTTTCGATCTCATTGATGATCGCCGGCACCTTCACGCCTTTTTGCATAATCTTGATGAACAACGCCTTGGGCTGGACCGTGCTGGGCCTCATTTGGACGCTGGCCCTCGCGGGGATAGCCCTGAAAGGATTTTTTCCTCGCGTGCCGCGCTGGATCATGACCTCTCTTTTTATCGGCATGGGCTGGATGAGCCTGTTGATCGTAAAGCCTTTATATCAGGCCATACACTGGCAAGGTTTTGCCTTCTTGCTCTTAGGCGGCCTTTTTTACACGGTGGGCGGTTTGATCTATGTCTTTGAAAAGCCCAACCTCCTTCCTGGAAAATTCGGCTTTCATGAAATTTGGCATTGCTTCGTCGTTGCCGGCGCGGGCAGCCATTTTTATCTGATATATTCCTACCTATAAGACTTTGGCCTCGAGATCCAAACGGCGCTTGCCCAAGCCAACTCGGCCTAAGGTCATATAGCAAGCGGTCAATAACCCTAATGTTGTCAATTAGATACGACTTGCTCCGTCTTACTTTTCTTACTTTTCTTACTTTTTTTCTTTTTCTCTCGCCGCTGACTTCGTGCCATAAATCCCCCATGAAAAAGCTCCTCCTCCTAGCGTTGGCCATGGGCGCCTACGGCGCGGACGGGGCCAAGGCGCAGGCCCAGGCCAATCTTCCCGTCTCGGGTATCTATCAAAAATTGACCTTGGGCGTGGACCCGTCCCAAGAATTCGTCACCGGCTTTTATGAGGACATTTACGAGCCTCCCAACTTGGCCAGCAGCGAGTGCCGTTTCTATATCTACGGGAAAAAGTCGGGCGACAAATACTCCGTCACGGCCTGGCTCCCGGGGGAGAAAAAATCCAAGGCAACCTCCGGCCAACTGACTTTCTATACCGCAAATCCCAACTATCCCAGCGTGCTCCTCAAATTGGACACGCTCAGCCGGGATTGCCTTCAGCTCAACCCCAAGCTGACCAAGGGCGAAGGCGCCCTGCTGGACAAAAGCAAGGGCGGGTCTTGGACCGAAGTTCGGATCGTCCAAAATCCCAAGTCGCAATACTTTCAAGTCCCGGATCCCGTCGCGCCCACGCGCGGCTCCGCGAAGCGAGGCACCGTGCTGACGGTCACGGCACGACAGGCGGGCTGGGCCCAAGTCCAGTCGGACCAAAAACCGAAGGGCTGGATTCCCGCGGCCGATCTCTACCCCAGAACGCCGGAAGAGGCTCCCGAGCCCGCCGGGACCGTCGCGGCCGAGGCGCCCAAGGCCGTTCCTTCCCAAAAAACGCCCGCGCCCGCGATCTCCGCCAAGCAGCCGACCCCCGCCGCTGCAAGCGCCTCGCCGGCGACTTCCTCACTCCCTGCGTCCTCGGAATCCAAGTCCTCCCTCCTCAAGCGATTACAATCCCTCAACGCCGAGGCCTTAGACATGGCCCTTCAAGTCCTGAAAGATCCCTCCGACCGGGCCTCGCTCGCCGACAAGCGAGTCGGAATGGAGAAAGAGCTCAACGCCCTCCTCTCCCGCCTAAACCAGGTGGATCCCGCGGCCTACGGCCTGGAGTCGTCCGGGATCTTCGAGACCTTTTTGGATCTGCAGTATGTCAAGCAAGACCAGCAGGTGCTGAGCTTGAGATTGAAAGCGAGAATGCGGGACTTATCGAAATAAGCGCGAGAGGCTCTCGGCTGAGGCGTATCCGGCGCCCTCTGATCGCAAGACCGCCCACCTCAAGCCGGAACGATCACCATCCACGACACGCCGAAGCGGTCGGCCACCATCCCGAAACGCGGCGAAAAGAAGGTCTTCGCCAGCGGCATCTGCACCTGGCCGCCCTCGGCCAGCGCGGCGAAACACCGGTCGGCCTGCGCCGCGTCGGCGACGGACAAGGACAACGAGAAGCCCTGAAAGCTGGCCTTCCCCGCACAATTGCCGTCCGAAAGCATCACCCGCGCCTTGCCGATACGCAGGCTCGCGTGCATGACCTTCTCGGCGGAGCCGGGCGGGTTCATGGCGGGCTCGGGATTTTCCTTGAAGCGCATCAACATCTCCACTTCGGCGCCGAGGGCCTTGCGATAGAATTCGATGGCCTCCTCGCAGCGTCCGTCGAAGAAGAGATAGGGTTCGATTGCGGGCGTGTCGTGCGTTGGGCTCATGGCTTCCTCCATTTCAATATATCGTGATTCCGTTATTTAATCCCGCGGCGCCGCTCGCTGTCGAGGATCATGTCGCTCAGGTCCCCGGCGGGACGAATCTCGAAGGGACCGGCCTTCACGCCGGGATGCTTGGACATCAGTTCGATCGCGTGCTTCAAGTCCCGGGCCTCCAGCAGCAA
>JADYZQ010000008.1 GCA_020853015.1 Deltaproteobacteria bacterium | reverse complement strand
GACGCGCGCGGTGCATAGGATCTCCGTTCTAGGAATCCCCTCACCCGGCGTGGCGGAAAACAACGGACTTTCGAGTTATATAAATATCGTAGACGCGTCAATAGGAATTCGTCGCCAAATACCCATTGGCCTAATCGCTTCGAAGAATACGATGAATCCCTTCCAGCTCACCGCATCGAGCCGCATGTCGCCGGGCGACTTCTTTGAAGTCTAAAGAGATTAAAGAATGTTCGTCGACCCTTCTCCAAAAATCCATAGCCGCCTTCCATGCATTCGTCCATTCAACGACCTCCGCTGATTTCGGCATTTCGGGCTTGAACTCCCTGGACACCAATTGGTTTTGCTGAGGGGCATACATCATGGGAAGCATGTCGTAGACCGGAGCCACACCCAATAGACGCTCACCGTCGGAAAAAAATGAGAGATTGCCGAGGTGCATATCGGTGTTTCCGATGAGGTTGCCAAAATTTTCCAACCATCGAATTCTAGCCAGAGTCTCCGGCATGATGATCCGCCGCGAAGACAAACCTTCCGCCGTATCAGACCAGGACCTCAAGGCTCCGACAAATTCCAAATCCAAGGCACGCAGCGAAACAAGCCCCCTTCTCCCCCCTTGAGGGGTCCGGTCAAAGCGCTCAATTTCAAGGAACACCCTTTCCCCATCCTCCAGTATGGAAGACTTTGCGCTCTCTTGGCCGGCGCCTCTTAAGACCTCATGCGCCACGTGTTCGCAAACCAACAAGTCGGCGACACGGCGGCTCAGGGCGTCATTAATCCGGGGGGAAAACTTCACCATTACCGGCACTCGCCTTTCGGCGGAAAACTTGGTCGCCAAAAACTTGGGGTGTTCGCCCGCTGCCGAGGATCCTGGGATACCGGCCGACATCGCCTGATCGGCCATCCGTGCATATATCTCCTCCCTTCGATCTTCCTCTACAACGGTGGGCCCATGGAGGGAGCCGCCCAAAAACTTTTTAAAAGCCGCTTCGCCGATGATATAGTTTCCGACCAAATCCTCGCCGTATGCCGAGAGATATCTCAGGCAGTCCTCGTCGCTGAAATTTTGAATATTAGCCGGAAATTTTTCTTCAGGATAAAGTCGCGGCACGAGGCGACCTAAAAACCCCGAGGGGCGCAGGTCCTCAAAAAAATATGGCAGGCCGCTAAAATATTTTGAGGAAAAGATCTCGGAAATCGACTCCAGAAAATAGCCCTTGGCCGCCAGGCAATATAACCAAGCCGCCTGCGAGACAGATCCATCTTCGCTGACCTTAAACACCGGTATCTTCCCCGCCCCCCCGGCATCCCGTCTTCGTAAGGCATATTGAATGGATCGGCCTTTGCCGATACGAAGGACCTCTTCGGATAACTGCCCCACCAACCTGGAAAATGAAGGCTGACTGATGCCTAAGCGCCGACAAAGAAATCCCGCGGAGGCGGGTCCGGACACGAAAAGGATTTTTTTTAGTTCCTCCCTATAACTTTCAAAATGCAAATTTCCGCGTTTCGCCATTCATCACAGAATAGATCTTAGAATTTATAATATCAATATAATTCATATATTTAACAAATAATTTAATATATTTTAGAATAAATAATTTCGCCTTCGGCCATTTTATACTTAGACTGAAAAATGGCCATCGCCATGAAATCAAATGGATTTAGAGCAGATGACCCCGCACTCCCCCGGCCACTTCATATCGATAGCGCCTCTGCCCCGTCCCCTGCCCATAGTAACACCACTGCGGAAAATTAAAATCCGAGGCGATCGCGTCCGGCAGCAGCAGGGTCGCCTGCAGGAAGGCCTCGAGATCCGGCACTTCCTCCACCGCCACCCGATACCCCCAGGCCCGAATCCGCTCCAGCAGGCCGCGCTGCCGGGCGAAAGGCCAGCCGACGCCGAAGCGGTTGACTCCCCAACCGCTCAACCTCCTCAGGAATTTCTCCGCCTGCTCCGGCGAGGCCTGGAACATCGGCACCAGAAAGTCGACCGAACACTGCAAGCCGGCCCGCGGAAAGGCCGCCGCCAGCAAGCGAATCCCTCTCTCCTCCAGCCGGGGCGGCTCGGCCTTGAAACAAAGGCGGTCCTCGGCAATCCCGCACCGCTCCAACGCGTCGATCACGCCGTCGAGGCATGCCGGGTCGTGCAAGTCGATCAGCAAGGACTTCCCTTGCCGCTGAAAGGCGGAAAGATGCTCTTCAAAATACGCCGCGTCTTCCCTCCCTGGGCCCGAGGATTCCGAAAAGCCCTCGCAGTCCACAAGCAAACGCTGCGCGGCGGGGTCCTGCCTCACGTCCACTTCTCCCCAGGTGATGTTCGAGGCCAAAAACTGCCGCAGGTTGGCCCCGTCGTTCACGCCCTGCCAAATAAATTGCACGTGTCGGGGCAGCTGGCGCTCGGTGACCAGCGAGCTGAGCGCGTATTCCCTCCCGCTCACCGAGCGCTCCGGAATGAACCGGGGATGCGATTCGAAGAGCGTATCGGCGTGCAACAGCAAGATCTTGTGCTCGGGATCGGCCTCGGCCACCGCTTTCAAATTGGCCGGCTCGTTGTCGATGAAGGCCACCACACGGAACCCTTCCGCCTCGAAACGACGCACGCCGGCGACCTTGGCCTGCACGATGTCGTGGTCCCAGCTCGAGGGGTTCATGAACAGCAGCTCGCTGGCAAATTCCACTCGATACTCCTCCGCGAGCGCGTTGAGCGAGCGCAGCGTGTCCGTTCGCAAAAACTCCGGGCGGCCGGTGTTGAGGCCGACATAAGTCTGCGGCTGGATTTGGAACCACCGAATCACCTCCAAGACCCCTTGGAAGGGCCGATGCGACTCCATCACCGCGCTGGGGGCCCAGCGGTTCTTCTCGTACCAGGCGGCTAGGCGCTCACGCTCCGCCGCGGGCAGGCCGCGGCGCTCCAAAAAATCCGCCAGCTGGTTCTCGTGGATGTTCAGCTCCTCCACGTCCAGCTCGGCGAAATGGGCCGTGGCGTGCTCCCGGTCGAAGGCCCGCAGCACGTAGAGCATCATGTAGCGCATGTCGAGAATCGTCCCGTCGATGTCGAACAGGACCATCAGTTTGTCGTTGGGGTATTGCCGGCGCGCCTCTTCGTAGCGCCGGGCCAAGATGGTCATCCAGTTTTTCATGTTCTCTCCTTTTGGTTCGGAGAGATTCTCGGAAACCGAGGAAAAACGGGGGTCTCTATTCTGTGAATTTTAGGTGAAATTCGCCGCTAATAATCGAGGAAATGCCGAACCGAGGTCACCGTCACGCCCTTCTTGAACATCAAGATCCCGCGGATCAGCAGCGCCGTCTGGTTGTGCAGGATCTGCTGCCACCACTTGGCGGCGACGAATTCGGGCAGGATGACCGTGATCAGCT
>JADYZQ010000007.1 GCA_020853015.1 Deltaproteobacteria bacterium | reverse complement strand
GGTTGGAATCCGACTTCTTCGAGAGCAGGCCGCGGCGCAGGACCTCGACGAAGAGCCGCGCGCTGGCCAGGTCGAGCGACTCGTTGAGCGTCGCCAGGGCCACCGGCTCCCAGAATTTTTCCACCGCGTCCTTGGTCTGGCCGGTCCGGGCGAGGAGTTCGCGCACCGAGAGCTCGTCCAGCTCTTCCGCCCGGCCGTTTCGGGCCTGCTTGCTGAGCCTCATCAGGGCCAGCATCGCCTTCTTGTCCGGCCAGGCGAGGCCGCGGTAGCCCAGCAGGCCCCAGGCCAGGTGCAGGGGGGCGGGGAGGTTGGGGCACTTGAGCTCGTGGATCCTGCGGGCGTCCTCGGCGAAGCCGACGCTCAAGGCCTTTTGGATCTCCAGGCGGTCGAGGGTGCCCAGGTCGCGCAGGAAGGCGAGGGTCTCGTGGTAGCAGCCCATCATCAGGTGCTGGCCGTTATCCAGGGTCTCGCCGGTCTTCGGCTCCTTGAAGGAATAGGCGCGGCCGCCGAAGAAGGCGCGCTTCTCCACGAGGCCGACCTTGGCGCCGGCGCGCTGCAGGCGCAGGGCCGCGGCCAGGCCGGCGAAGCCGCCGCCGACGATCAGGACATCGGTCTTTCCAGGGGTGCCCTCTTGCATCGCCTTGTTTTTAGTCGAAACTCGGGGGGAAAAGCTAGTCCGGGGTTTATTCTAAAAAAATCGCTCCCGCAGGGCGATCCAGCTTTTTTGCCACTTGGAGAGCTTGATGGGGCGGGTGAAGACGTCGTAGCCGCTCGCGCGGATTTTTTTCAATATTCGGCGGTAGGTCTTGCCCATGATCCAGGCCGCGATCAGGGGCTTGTGGGGCTGGGACTTCATCGCGGCGAAGGCCCGGTCGAAATAGCCCTGGGCGCGCTCGGCCTGGAATTGAAGCAGCGGGAGCAGTTTCGGCCGCATTTTTCCGGCCAGCAAATCCTGTTCTTGGAGGCCGAAACGCCGGATCTCCTCCTGCGGGACGTAGAGGCGGCCGAGGCCGGCGTCGACCTTGATGTCGCGCAGGATATTGGTCAGCTGCAGGGCCAGGCCCAAGTCCACCGCGGAGGACTCGGCCTCCTTCCCGCCCAGGCCGAAGATCTTCATGCA
The DNA here is from genome assembly GCA_020853015.1 of Deltaproteobacteria bacterium. GTDB lineage: Bacteria > UBA10199 > UBA10199 > DSSB01 > DSSB01 > DSSB01. Next base: position 4,727 of record JADYZQ010000007.1, on the reverse strand, counting down.
GACCAGGCCGATCACGCCCGCGACCCGGTAGCAGTACTCGTAGAGTTCCTGGAAATTCTCATAGCGCTTCTTGCGCAAGTCCATCTCGCAGCCCTCGACCAGCAGGTCGAGGTAGCGCCGCGGGATCTCGAAACGGCGGATCGTGTCTTGCATCGCCCGCGTCACGGGATGAGTAGGCGTCCCGGAATAGCAGGCGGCGATCTCTTCCCGCCAAAAATTCAGCAGGCGTTCGGCCTCCTCGGCGCCGTGCTCGTCGACGGCGTCGTCCACCACCCGGCTTAAGGCGTAGAAATGCGAGATGCCCTCGCGCTGCTCCGGAGGCAGGGCCAGGAAGGAGAGGACGAAATTGCTCTTGCTGCTCTTGACGACGGCCCGGGCGTCCGTCGCCGGCGCGAGGGGCGCGGCGCCTAAGGCTTGGGTCTTCATGGCGGGGTGCCCTCGTCGGCGGCTACGGCGATGGTTTTTTCGGTCACGACGGGCGCCGCGTCGGATTTCGGCTCGGCCTTCGGCGGGCGCAGCGCGCGCCGGAAGCCGAAGAGCGCCCGGCCGAGGATCCGCGCCTTGTCGCCCTTCGTGAAGGTCGGGCGGGTCTCGAGGGTGTTGAAATCCAGCCGCCGCACCTTCCGAAGGATCCCCATGCCGCCCAGGACCGTGCACTTCAGCTCGAGGCGCAGCCGGCCCTTGGTGCCGTAGACCAGCGGGGCGCCCTCGCGGAACATCGCCTCGGTGCGCTCTACCTGGAAGCGCAGCAGCTCGCGGAAGCGCGGGGTGAACTGCTTCTCGAAGAGCTCGGCCTCGGCCACCTCGAAGCGCTGGAGATCCTCCAAGGGGATGTAGATGCGGTTCTTCAGCAGGTCGACGGAGACGTCTTGCCAGAAATTCGCCAGCTGCAGGGCCGAGCAGATCTTGTCGGAGAGCAGCATCAGGGCCTCGTCGCGGTAGCCGAAGAGCAGCAGCACCAGTCGGCCGACCGGGTTGGCGGAGTGTCGGCAGTAGTACAGAACGTCCTTGAAGGCGGGGTAGCGCTTGACCTCGACGTCCCATTTGAAGGCGGTGACCAGGTCGACCAAGAGCTGGGTCGGGATCTGGAATTTGCGCATCGTCTCGCGCACCGCGAGGAAGACCGGGTGGTTGACCGGGACGAACTGGGACTTCTCCAGCAGGCCCTGCCAGGCGTTCAGCGCGGGCAGGCGCTCGGCCTCGGGGAAGTCCTCGTCGGCGATGTCGTCGGCCCGGCGCGCGAAGGCGTAGATCGCCCACACGTAAGGCCTGAGCGGCTTCGGGATCAAGACGCTGCCCACCGGGAAATTCTCATAGTGGTTGCGGGCCAGCCGCTCGCAGTAGCGGAAGGCGTCGGCCAAGTTCCAGCGCTTCTTCTGCAGGACCTCGTCGATGGGATAGGGTTGTGGGGTCGGGTTGCTCATGTTTCCGTTGGCCGCAAGGAAATCTTTTTTTGATTTAAAGGCACGTAAATTTCTTCCGAGTTTTCCCACGCGCTCAAGGCCACCGTCGCCAGGCCGATCCACCCGCCGTACCTCGGCGATTCCGCCGCCGAAGTCAACATCCCGACCTTTTTATCGCCTTGAAACACTTCTACGGGCAAGGCCCCGGAAAAAGCCTGGTCGAGCCGCACCCGGGTCAGCTTTCGGTTGACGTGCCCCCGGCTCTGCACCCGGGCGGTGGTCTCCTGGCCGAGATAGCAGCCCTTGTTGAAGCTGGTCGCCCGCGCGTCGAGGCCGACCTCGGCGACCAAGTTGTCCTCGCCCATGTCTACGCCCAGCTTGGGGATGCCCAGCTCGAGGCGCCGGAGTTCGAGCGCCTCCGGAACGGCCTCGTCCAGCTCCCCCGCCTTACGCCAGGCGGAGATCGGATCGCGCAGCATCGGGGCCGCCGCGGCGGGGGCCAGGAGGTCCCAGCGCTCCGGATCGTCGCTATGGGGAAAAAGTAAAACCTCGGCCTCGCCCCAGCGCGCGCGCGCGACGGTCTGGGCCGCCGGTTCGAGCGGGAGGCCGAGCCGGGCCTCCAGCAAGGAGCGTGCCTTGGGGCCCGCGAGGGCGAAGTGCGCGAATTCCCCTTCGAGTTTTTTTAGGGTGACGTCGGCGAACATCAAATAAGTCGCCAGGTGGGCCTCGGTCTTCGCCCCATAGCCCTGAGGGAATAACAGGAGGATCCGCTCGGGCAGGTGGAGCACCCGGACCGTGCTGACCAGTTTTCCTTTTTGCGTGAGAAAGGCGGCCGCGGTCGTGCGGTCGACCGCCAAATTCTTGATGTCCTGGGTGACGTAGGCATTGAGGAAATTTTTGCGGTCGGCCCCGCCGAGCTCGTAGAGCTCTTCTTGGGTCGATTCCCAGGCGAGGGTCCGCGCCGTCGGCGAGGCCTCGATCGGAATTCTGGTTTTGGCGCTTGGCATCCTGAGACCTATATTATGATCTCGCAGGCCGGTCAATCCGGGGGCTCCTTCGTTTGATAAGGAATTTTCTGGCCTTTTCAAGGGAGGGGAGAGATCCTTAAAATAGATTCGTAAAGGAGCCTTTTTATGTCGGAACCCACCCACAAAGACAAAATCGGCCAGGCCTTGGGGCGCATCGCCAGCGGGGTCGCCGTCCTCACCACCCAGGACAAAGACATGCCCGGCGCCATGCTGGCCTCGTGGTTTCAGCAAGTGAGCTTCGAACCGCCCATGGTTTCCTTCGCGGTGAAGCGGGGCCGCCCGGTGGCCGAGATGATCCAGCACTCCAAGAAGCTCGCCCTCAACATCCTGCACACCGGGCAGAAGGACATGCTCTCGCACTTCGGCCGCGGCTTCGAACCAGGCCAGGATCCCTTCTCCGGCATCAAGACCGAGCGGCAATCGCTGGGCGTGCCCATCCTGAAAAACTGTCTCTGCTTCCTGGAATGCGAGTTGCGCCACCAATACGACGCGGGCGATCACCAGATCTTCGTCGCCGAGGTCGTGAACGCCGGCAACGAGGAAGAGGGGCAGCCGATGGTGCACCTCCGTCGCAACGGCTTCAATTATTGAACGAGGTATTGCCTAAGATTGCGGGCGGAACAGCTTGGAGAAGGCCGGGCGCGGCGTCTCGGCCACCCGGCGCGCGGGGTCTTCGCCGGAGACATAGCGGGAGCGGCTGCTTGCCGGCGCGGCGGCCTCGCCGGCAGCGGGGCCCGCGGAGTCATTCGAGAAAATCAGCGATTCAAAGGGAAGGCTTTCCGAACCCAGGACAGAGCCCGGCCGGATCTCGGGATGGGCGGGAGGGGGGACTTTATGGGTCATAGACGACACCTCTGTACTCATTTTCGGCCCTTTTCCCCACGAGAGTTGCGAGCCTGACACAGCCCCGCCCGGAAAGTCTATCCTATATTAGCTTTGCCGCCGCCAGGACCTTGCGGTCGAAATTGGGCAGGGCGACCCCCGCCAGTTCCTTTTTCGTGAAAAATCGCGCCTCCTCGTAGGGGCCGGCGGCCTTGAGACGGCCCTGGGCCTCCCCGCTCCAGGCCCAGGTGGTGATGCGGTGCTGGGTGATCGCGTGGGTGGTGGCGGGCAGGGCTTGAGGCCGAAGCAGGGCCAGGCCCAGGTGGCTTCGCAGGCATTCGCCCAGCGCGGCCTCGGTGGCCGGCGCCTCGGCGCAATATTCGTGGGGGAGGCCCCAGAGGCCCTGGAACCAGCGGGCGGCCCGGGGCTTGACCAGGAGGACCGACTCGCCCCGCAGGGCCACGGCCGCCGCGCGTTGCAGGCGCAGGGTCTTTTGCGGAGGTGGGCTCTCGGGGTAGGCCTCGGGCTCGCCGCCTCGGCGGGCTGCGCAGAGCCCTTGCACGGGGCAACGTTCGCAGGAGGGCAGGGCGACGCGGCAGAGGGTCGCGCCCAATTCCATCAGGGCCTGGTTGAAGTCGCCAGGCTGCGTGGGGTCGACCAAGTCGGCGGCGAGGGCCCAAATTTCTTTCTGCAGGCGCGCGTCCTTCGCATGGCCTTTCCGCGCAAAGACCCGCGAGAGGACGCGGACCACGTTGCCGTCGACCAAGGGGCTGGGCCGCCGGAAGGCGATGGAGGCGATGGCCCCGGCGGTGTAAGGCCCGATGCCGGGGAGCTCCCGCAGGGCCTCGGGGTCGTCGGGGAGCCTCCCGCCGTGGCGCTCGGCCACGGCCCGCGCGCCGCGCTGCAATAGCTTGGCGCGGCGGTAGTAGCCCAGGCCGGCCCAGAGGGCCAGGACCTCCTCTTCCTCGGCGCGCGCGAGGGCGGCGATCGTCGGGAACTTTTTCAAGAATCGTTCGTAATAGGGAATGACGGTGGCGACCTGGGTCTGCTGCAGCATGATCTCGCTCACCCAGATCGCGTAGGGGTCGCGGCTGCGGCGCCAGGGGAGATCGCGCTTGTGTTTTTGGTACCAATCGAGGAGTTTCTTGCGGAAATTTTTTTGGAACGTAGCGTCCATCTCGGGCGACCTCGGTAGGGGCCGTTCGCGAAGGGCCCCTACGGACGTGGCTTTATGCCAAAGCTCCTGATCTTTCAACACGTCCCGCAAGAAGGCCTCGGCGCCTTCGAGGCGGCCTTTCGCGAGGCGGGCCTCGAGCTCCAAACGGTCGAGTCCTGGCGCGAGGACTTGAGCCGCCTCAAGATCGAGCCCGGCGCCTGGGGCGGCGTCGTCGTGATGGGCGGCCCGATGAGCGCCAACGACGCCGGCCGGCTTCCCTTCATCCGCGAGGAGCTTCGCTTGATCGAGGAGACGCTC
>JADYZQ010000006.1 GCA_020853015.1 Deltaproteobacteria bacterium | reverse complement strand
CTCGCACCCTTTGCACGGCCGAACGGCCTTGGATCTCTTGGCCCCCCATGGAAAAAGGCACCCGCGCCACCCAGGCCTTCGCCCTCTACTGCTTCCTCGTCGCCGTCTACCTGTCGGTGGGCGGGCTTCTGCAGTACCAGTTCGGCCTCTTGGGGATCAGTATCAACGAGATCTTCATCCTCGCCCTGCCGGGGGTGGTCTACGCCCAGCTCACGGGCCTCTCGCTCAAGAAGACCTTCCCGATCCGCCGGCCGCCCTTCCAGGAGGTGCTCTGGGTCCTGCTCTTCACCGCCCTGGTCATCGTGCCGATCGCCCTCTTGGTGGAGCTGCAAACCAAGGTCTGGCCCCTGCCGGAGAGCATCGAGGCCTTTTATGAGACCTTGATGCGGCGGGAGACCTTTCTCGAAACCGTGCTCAAGTTCTTCGTCTTGGCGGCGGTACCCGCGGTCTGCGAGGAGCTCTTTTTCCGCGGCCTCATGCAGGGGATGATGGTCTCGAGCTTCGGCGTGGTGCGGGGGATCCTGCTCACCGCCCTCTTCTTCGCCGTCGCCCACGTCAATCCCTGGTACTTCGTCTATTATTTTCTGTTGGGGGCCTATCTCGGTTGGTTGCGGCACTGGCGAAACAACCTGGCGCTGTGCATCCTCGCGCACTTCGCCAACAACCTCTACAGCCTTTACGGTTAGCGTTCGGGGTTCAGGACCGTCGGCGTGTCTTCCTCGCGGAGCATCGGTCTCAGTCCCCGGGACTCGCGGTAGCGGCGGATCGGCTCGAGCAGGGTGAGGGCCGGGCTGATGTCGACGTATTCCCCGTTGAAGGGGCGGCGCAGCGGCTCGGGCAGCAGGGCGGCCTGCTCGAAGTACTCCAGGGGTTTCGAGGTCAGTATCCCGGACTCGAGGACGTCCGCGTAGACGCCGTAGGAATTCACCTCGCTGTCGCCGTAGTGGATGTGCCGCACCCAGGCGCGGCCTGAGCCGTCTTCCCCCAGGATCCAGACCAAGGGGCGAGTCCGGCCGGTGTTGCGGTCGACGGCAGTGGCGCCGCGGAACTCCCGAAAGACCAAGGGGCCCAGCAGGCTGTTGGGCTGGGCCATCGCGCGGGTGGGGGAGCCGTGGAAGTCCGGGATGAAACCGTCGGGCCAGGAGAGGCTGATCATTTGCCGCAGGGTGTTTTGGATGTCGTGGGTCGAACCCCAGCCCCAGCCGGGCGGCAGGGCGAAGGCGCTGCCGGGACGCATGGCGCGCAGGTTACTGATGCCCAGGGGGCGCGGGAAATCCACTTCCTCTTGAAAGCCCAAGGTCATCGTACGCACCCCCGCGGGGCCCAAGGCCTCGCTGGAGGTGGAGATGTAGCGCAGGAGTTGCGTCAAGGGCATCTCGTGGGGACTCGGCCCGCTTTGCTCCAGGCGCATCAGGGCCTCGGCGATCTCCCAGACCGGCTGCGTCTCCTGCGTGTAGTGGCGGCCCACGCCTTTGGCCAGGTGGGCGTCGCCGGCCATATAGGGGCTCGCCCGCCAGGCCCCCGCGTCGGAGGCCGAGACGTAAAACATCCGGCGCTTCAAGACCCTCTGTCCCTCGACCTCGACCGGCACCAGGGCCAGGACGTAGCGGCGCCGCTCGGTCTCGCCGCTGGAACGGGTCCGCACCGCCTCGATCACGCGGCTTAGGTAAAAATCATGGCCGCCGACTCGCAGGTGGTGGATCGGGCGCAGCAGGGGGCTGCTCAGGATCTCGCGGGGCAGGGCTCGCATCGGGAGATTCCAGAGGGCCTGCAGGGTCTCGAAGGGGATGTTGTGGATCGCGTCCATCGGGCGCCGCTCGACCGGCAGGGCCCTGTCGGGGCCGCGGACCTCGTCGGCGGCGTCGGCCGGGGCGACGGGAGGATCCGCCTCGCGAGCCGGCTCAATCCGGCGGTGCGGCGTCTCGGTGCGCGCGCGAAAGGAGATGGCGCCGTTCTGCCAGTAAGGCTCCAGGCCTTCGGAGAGACCGGTCTCAAGATCGCGCATGTCGCGTCCGGAGAGGAGCCGCCTCCCCAGATGGGCCTCCAGCGCCTCGATCTCGCCCGGCGTCTGCGCCAGCCAGGGATTGCGTTCTTGCAGGCGCGCGCTCATCGGCTCGACGCGCGTTCGCAGTAGGTGCGGCCCCAGCTGGGCGCGCCACCAGAAGCGATGGCCCAAACGCCGCAGGCCCGCGGCGCCCAAGTCCCACATCAGGAAGTGCAGGTAGGTCTCGGCAGCGGTCTCGGCCGAGGGCCGCCGCCAATGGCCGGTGCTCAGGCCCTCGGTTATGGCGCCGGCGCCCAGCATCAGCCCGCCGCCGCCCAAAAAGGTCAGGCCGCGGGCGCCCCAGTAGCGAAGTGCGAGGTTTCCGGTCACGCCCTCGGCGAGGAAGGCGCGGCGACTGAGACGGCCCAATCCCATGGTCCCCGCCATGCCGAGGCTGCTGAACAGCGTGCCGAGGGCGAGCGCGGGAAGGGTGCACGACAGCTCCTCGCTCCAGGGGCGCGGCGAGGTCGCCAGGTGGTGGACGCCGCCGACCGCCGACATCGCGACGCCGACGCCCAGACCCACCGCCAGCTCGGACTGCCAGGTGAGGCGCCCGGCGCGCAGCCAGGTCCCGCCGTTGCGGGCCCAGCGCAGGAGGCCGAGGGGCATCAGCTCGGTCAGCGCGATGCCGCTGGCCAGGCCGAGCAGCGAGTCGGCGGAGCTCAAGTGGCGGAAGAGGCGGCGGCCGTTGAAGTCGGTGAGCGCGGCGCGCAGGGCGGCGGCGCGGTTTCGCAGGCTCTCCGGAAGCGTCACGCCGGGCGCGACCTCGCCTTCGGTCTCGGCTAAGTTGCGGAAGAAATACTCATAAGCCGGGGCGTAGCGGTCGTCGTCGCGGGAGAGGGCGCCCAGCGATTCGACCAGGTCCGACAAGGGTTGTTCGAAGCGGCGGCGCAGACGGTCGGAGTCGGCGCCGGCGACTTGGAGAATGGCACGCGAGAAGCTCGCATAAGCGGCTTGCTCGCGCGCTGCGGCGGGCAGGCCCTCCAGCATCGTT
>JADYZQ010000005.1 GCA_020853015.1 Deltaproteobacteria bacterium | reverse complement strand
TCGGCGCCAATTGGCTGGGCAACGCCGAGCCCGCGAAGAATCCGCCCCGCCTCACATTCAAACTCCCCTCCAAATTCGAGCGCGTCTTCCAGGCGGGCGAGAGCCTCCGCGTCGAAACTCCGGGAGGAGGCGCTTTCGGGAAGAAGCGACGTCGATGATCTTAGAACTTTTCGGCAAAAAATACCTTGGCTTGACCCTAACCATCCTGCTGCTCAGCGGGCTCGACACCTTGGACGACTTTCTCGTCGCCACCGCCATGCCGACCGTGCTCGAGCATTTGGGCGGCATCGGCTGGTACGGCTGGACGATCGGGGCCTTCGGTCTCGCCTCCTTCGCGACCATCCCGCTATTCAGCGGGTTGATGGGACGCTGGGGTTTGCGCAAGACCCTCCTCCTCGCCGTCTTGCTATTCATGGCCGGGTCGGCGGCCGCCGCGCTCGCTCCCAAGATGAAGCTCTTGGTCGCCGGCCGCGTCCTGCAGGGGCTGGGCATGGGCGGTTTCGCGGCCCTGCCCTACGCGATCATCTCGGATTATTTCCCGAAGGAATCGCGTTCGAAGGCCCTGGGCCTCATCTCGGTCGTCTTCGTCCTGGCGGGAGTCGTAGGCCCGCCGCTCGCCGCCTGGCTCTTGGAGCGCACCTCCTGGCCCTGGGTCTTTTGGATCAACCTCCCGCTGGGAGTTTCGGCGCTGCTGATCCTGTTTCCCGCCTTGCGCCGAGTGCCTCCCTCGGCGGCCAAGGCGGAGCGGCTCGACCTGCTCGGGCCCTTCCTCTTCGCGGTCGCGACGGGCTTCTCCCTCAAGGCCTTCACCAGCGAGTGGTCCTGGAATCTCCTGCAGTGGGGCGTGTCGCTTGCCGCCGCCCTGGCCTTCGTTTACCACGAGCGCCGCCATCCCAACCCGGTCCTGCCCTCCGACGCCTGGCGCCTGGCCAAGCCCCTCGGCGCGGCCTTTTTCGGGATGATCTTGATCATGGCCGCTTACTCCGGCGCAAAAATCTATCTCCCCCTCGTCTTGGAAGGGGTGTGGGGGATCGGCACGCTGGGCGCCGGCTTCATACTGACCCTGGGATCCCTGACCTGGGACGGCGGCAGCATCCTGGTCAGCGCGGCGAAACAAAGCCCGAAGCATCTGGCCGAGCGCGGCACCCTCGCCACGGCGGGGACCTTGACCTTGATCCTCGCGACCCTGTGGATCCAAGGCCCGGTCTGGCTGGTTTATCTGTCCTGGGGCTTGGCGGGGCTGGGCATCGGCGTCACGATCACGATCTACAACATGGTCGCCCTCGAGGTGGCGGAGGATTATCCGGGCGGCGTCGCCGCGGCGACCTTGCAGCTCGCGATGACCCTGGGGACCGCCGCGGGCGCGGCGGCGGCCAACGGCATCGCCCAGGTCGGCTTCGCGAAGGGTTTTGACCCCTCGCAGCTCGCCGCCGGCGCCTTGAGCGGGACGTCGCTGCGCGCGCTTATCTTGGGCGGAAGCCTGGCGAAGGGCTTCGGGCTCGCCTGCGCCGTCTTGAGTTTCTGGGTCGCCTGGCGGCGGCTCTCGCTGCGCCTCAAAGTCGAGGCCGAGCCGCGCAACCCCTGATGAGCGATCCTTCCGCGGAGCCCTTGAATTTGGCGGGCCAAAGCCGGTCGGCGCGGCTCCCCTCGCCGGCTTCCCGTGTTATCATTACCGCATGGACGTCACCCGGCCGGACATCCTGATCCTGGGCGCCGGCATCCTCGGCTCTTCCGCCGCTTGGCAGCTCGCGGAACGGGGCGCGGGCTCCATCGGCGTCCTCGACCTCGACTTGGCGGGGACCTTCAGCTCCTCCGAACGCAACGCCGGCGGCTGCCGCGCCACTTGGTGGCATCCGATCAACGCCGAGCTATCCTGGCGCTCGCTGCAATTTTACGAGGAGATCGCGGCGGAGATTCAGTTCTTCCAGCGGGGCTACCTCTTCCTCTATTCGCCGCGCCGCTGGGCCGTCGCCCGCGAAAAGAAGGCGCAGTACGATCGACTGGGCATCCCGGTCGAATACCTCGCCCCCGACGAGATCCGCGCGCGCCTCCCCGAGTTCGAAAATTTGAAGGGCGTGGCGGGGGCGACCTTCTCGCCCAAGGACGGACTGCTCGACCCGCATCTCTTGAAGGAATACTACCGCGCCCGGGCGAAGGCACTCGAGGTGAAGTTCCTGGACGGTTTCTATTTCACGGGGGCGGAGCTGCGCGGCCGACGGGTGGAGGCCGTGCATGCCCTACGCCGCACTTCACCGCCGTCGGAGGAGGTCTTGGAGGAAATCCATACCCGTCACGAAGTCGATCGAGGCGGACCCTGGGAAAGAGAGGTTTTCCGCCCCAAAGCGGTAATCAACTGCACGGGCGCCTGGTTCCCGGTCAGCTCGCGTCATCTGGGCTACGCCTCCCCCGTGCAGCCGGTGCGCCGGCAGATCTCGCTCTTCGAGAGCCATGCGGAGGATTTTTCGGACCGCGGGATGATCGTCGACAGTTCGGGCCTCTACTTGCACGCGGAAGGCGCGCACAGCGGGCGGGTGCTCGCCGGCTATTCGAACCGCGACGAGAGGCCCAGCTATTCCTTTCGCTACGACGGCGAGCCCTTCTTCGATAAAAAGATCTGGCTGCGGCTCTATCGCCGCGGCGGGCGGCGTCGCTTCGAGGCGATCCGCCACCTGCGCGGTTGGGCCGGCCTTTATGCGGTGAGCCCGGACAAATCGGGGATCCTGGGCCGGGCCGGGGAGCTGGAGAATCTTTACGAGCTCGGCGCTGCCACCGGGCGCGGCGTCATGCAATCATACATGCTGGGAAAATTGACCGCGGAACTGATCGCGACGGGTCGCTTTCAGACCTTCGACGCAGCACCGCTTTCGGGAGGGCGCTTCGCCCGAGGCGAATTCCTCCTCGAGGCGCTGGATATATGATCTACAAATGGGCTCGGCAGGCCTGGGAGAGCTCGCTCTCGTGCGACTTCATGCAGGCCTTGATGCGGCCCTCGCCGGGCTGCACGTCCTTGCAAAACTTCTCTTTGTCCGCCTTGCAGGCCAACTTGCGCTGTTTGGCGCGCTCCAGCTTGGCCTGGCAGGGCTGGGAGAGGCGGTCCTGGTTTTGCTTGAGACAGCGGCGAATGCCGCCCTTGCCGTGGGGGACGTCCTTGCAGAATTTCTCGACGTCGGCCTTGCACTCGCCCTTGGCGAGGGCGACTTGCGGCGCTTGCGCCAGACCGAAGGCAAAGGCGGCCAGCGCCAAGAATACGATGCTTTTCTTTTTCATGGCTGTTCCTTTCTAGTTCCGAAGGTTGATGGAACGTAGAGAACGGGGGCCCCGGGAAGGTTAAAAAATTGAATTTAAACGGCCAATTCCTGGGCTTCTACTCTTTGCGACTCGGCAGCCACGCTTAATTTTTTGAGTTTATCCCTAAGGAAAAAGGGTGCAAAGTATCGCCATGAAGGCGATCGGCATCCAGCGATTCGGAGGCCGGGAGGTCTTGGAAATCCTTGAGCTTCCCAAGCCGCAACCGGGGCCTCACGAGGTCTTGGTGCAGGTCCGCGCCGCGGGCGTCAACCCCGTGGATTGGAAGATCCGCGAGGGCCTGCTGGAGGGCCGCCTGCCCCACGCCTTCCCCATCGTCTTGGGCTGGGACGCCGCGGGGGTCGTCGAGGCGGTGGGCGAGAAGGTGCATTACGCCAAGCCCGGCGACGCCGTCTTCGCCTATTGCCGAAAGGACGTGATCCAGGACGGGACCTACGCCGAATACATCGTTCTGCGCCACCCGCACCTCGCGCCCAAGCCGCGCAATCTTTCTTTCGAAGAGGCCGCGGCCGTCCCCCTGGCCGCCCTCACCGCCTACCAGGCGCTCTTCGAGGGAATAAAATTGAAGGCCGGCGACAAGGTCCTGATCCACGCCGGCGCCGGCGGCGTCGGGGGCTTCGCGATCCAGATGGCCAAGGACGCGGGGGCCTACGTCCTCGCCACCTCCAGCGCGCGGCATCACGACTATTTACGCGGACTGGGCGTCGACGAGATCGTCGACTACACGCAGACGCCCTTCGTCGCGGCCGTCCGCCGCGCCCACCCGGAGGGCCTCGACGCCGTCTTCGACACGGTGGGCGGGCAGACCCAGCTGGACAGCGCGGAAGCGCTCAAGCCCGGCGGCCGCCTCACCTCGATCTTGGCCCTGAAGGAGGATTTTTTCCGCCATCGCGGCATCGAGCCGGCCTACGTCTTTGTGAGGCCGGATACGGATCAGCTCTCGCGCATCAAGGACATGCTCGAGGCGGGACGGCTCAAAGTGAAGCTGGCCGCGGTCTTCCCGCTGGAAGAGGCCGCCCGGGCCCACGAGCGGATCGAGGCGGGACACACCGAGGGGAAGATTGTCTTGAAACTATGAATCCCCTTCTTCTGTAACGACTCCCCATCTTAAAAAGAGCGGCCAGCGCAGGGTCCTGACCTCTTCCTTTCCCCAAACCGTATGGAGCTTCTGGGCCAATTCGGGCAAAGGGTCCCTGCCCTGGGCCTCGCGGTAGCGCTTCAACGCCGACCAGGTGCCCAGATAGCCCAGCACCTGAGCCGGGCTCCAGCGCGCCTCCATCGCGAATTCCGGAGGCTTCCCTTCCCGGAAAGGAAAAGGCAGCGTCCGATAGCCTTGCTCGACGAGACGCCGTTCCGGCGTCCAGTAACCTCCCAAGATACCGTCGTAAAAATCCCCGATCGCCGCGTCGACCGCCCGATCGCAGCGGAACAAGGCGTAAGTCCAAACGGCCAAGATTCCGCCCGGCCGCGCGACCCGACGCACCTCCGTGTAGAATTTTTCCAGGTCGAACCAATGCAGCGCCTGGGCCACCGTGACGAGATCGACGGAGGCCGCGGCCAGGCCCGAGGCCTCCGCCGGCGCCGCGCGGTACTCCACGCGAGCATGGGGCTCGGCGCGAGAGAGCTGCGCGTCGCTGGCGTCGGTCGCCACCACGCGCTCGAAGAACTCCGCCAGGCCCAAGGCCGCCTGCCCGCTGCCCGTGGCGCAGTCCCAGGCCATGCTTCGGCGCGGAGCTAGCCCGGCGAGATAGCGAAACAGGGCCTCTGGATAACGCGGACGGTAACGGGCATAATCCGTGGCGAGCGAAGAGAAGTGATCCTGAAAGGCCATAAACTCAACCTGTTGAAATTGCTGATATTTTTTAACGCAACCTCGGAACCTTTTCTCAGATAATAATGCGGGCCGCGCGCGTTTTAAAGCTCTGGAATTGTTCATCATTCGGTGCTAGTGGCAGCGCGCCTCGGGTTGAGGAAGAATTCGCATGCGCCTCTCGACACTATTGATCCTTCTGACCACCGTCGCGGTCAACGTCTTGATCTGGACCCAGATCAACAAGCCGCGCTACATGGTCGAGAGCGCCTATCCCCTCAACAGCTTCTCGGTGAACCCCTACAAGAAAAACCAAAGCCCCTTCC
>JADYZQ010000004.1 GCA_020853015.1 Deltaproteobacteria bacterium | reverse complement strand
TCAAGGCCTCGCTGGGGGCGGACTTCCCGCTCAACCTCAAGGACCCGCCCGTCGAGGTCACCACCAACGTCGAAGGCGGCAAGACCTACGTCTTTTTGAAATTCTCCCTCCGCCCGCAGGGCGGGGAGGGGCAGGGCTATCTCGACTACACCGAGCGTTGGACCTTCGAGAACGGCCAGCCGGCCAAGGTCGACCGGCGCGCGCAGGCCTTCGGCGCCCCGGAGGGCGGCAGCGTCGCCCTGGCGACCCAGCGGATCAACGACGACATCGCGGCCGAGAAGTATCCTCCGATCGCGGACAAGGCCGCCGGGACCTTCGACGAGCGCACCCTCCAATTCCTCAGCGGCACCGTTCCTTTCGTCGCCCCGCACGTCGCCTACTTCGGGATGCCGAAGATCCTCGACAATCCCCAGCTCGGCTACGAGCAGCGGATGGTCTTCGAGGTCCTCGACGCGGCCAAGACCTCGCTCGAGCCGCTGCTGCACCTCCAAGGCATCGATCCCGCCTACCGCACCCGCGTCCTGCGCATGCTGGCCGGCATGGGCCACGGCGACCTCGAGACCGCCGGCGCCGCCATGCAGGAGCTGGAGCAGACCGAGGACGCCGCCCTCAAGGCCGCGACCACGCCCGAGGAAAAACATCGCCACGAGGACAACCTGCGCCTGACCCGCACGGTCTTCGCGCTCAGCTCCGGCGACCTGGACAAGGCCCAGGAGCTGGTGAAGGGTTTCCACTCGCCCGCCTTCAAGCGCGCCTTCGAGAAGCCGCTCGCGCCCTTCTTCGCGCGCCGCCGCGCCATGGAAGGCCTGGCCGTCATGGCGAAGGTCGCCGAGGACCAGATCTCGCTGCGCGTCCGCGACAGCAAGGCCTGGAGCTACAAGGGACCGAAGGTCGACCCCGAGGCCGAGAAGAAGGTCGTCGACGGCCTTTTCCAGAAGGCCTTCCTCCAGACGACGCAGAGCAAGAAGTCCGACGCGATCGCGGTGCTGCGCGAACTGAGCGAGATCGGCAAGGGCAAGGAACCCAAGGACTACACCGAGGTCGAGAAGCACCTCGCGCTGACGCCCGAAGAGCGCGCCCTGGCCGAACGTGTGATCCAAGACACCCTGATGGTCGAATTGGCCGCCATCGCCCAGGACGACATGAAGGACATCCAGGCCCAGCGCTACATGGGCATCGCCCGGGACAGGCTCTTCGACAAGGGCATGGTAGGCTCCGCCCGCTGGTTGACCCAGATGGTGGCGACCGACAAGCTCCCCAAGAGCCGCGCCGCCGAGAGCCTCGACATCCTCAAGACGATGGCCTCCGAGAAGATCGAGCTGGCGTACCCCGCCCTCAAGCAGGCCCCGGACCAAGTCCATGTCCCGCAGGAATACCAGGCCCTCGAACCCTTGCTCACCAAGGCCGCCGAGAAGAGCGTCGCCGACACCAAGAAGTCCATTTTCACCTTGCTGCAGGAGATGAACGACCTGCAGGGCGACGAGCTCAAGCTGCGCGACGCCCTGCTCAAATCGCCCAGCCTGAAGCAGGTCGACGAGGCCGCCAAGCTCCCCACCGTGGCCGAGCGGGTCAAGGTCTACCGCTCCATCTTCGACGGCGTCCTGAAAGGCGACCCGAAGGACCCGAAGTTCGCCCAGGTCAAGGCCATGGTCGACGAGCAGATGAGCATGATCGAGAAGGCCAGCGAGGACGGCGCCCCCGGTCCCGAAGGCGTGCTGCTGGCGCCGCTCATGGCCCAATTGGACCTGGCCACCGCGCACGACGCGAAGACGCAGGACGTCGCCAAGGCCGCCGAGGCCCACGACAAGGACATCAAGGCCGCGCAAAGCCTGCTCGACAAGGCCGCGCTCGCGGCGGTTCAAAAACCCAATGAGACCGCCTTCGCGATCCTCCGCGCGCTGCCCGACGTCGACTTAAGCGAGGACGAGAAGCGGATCCGCGCCCAGCTCCTCGAGGACAAGACCCTCGAGAATTTCACCGGCGTCGCCGGCGAGGCCTCGATGGAGAAGCGCGTCGAGACCTACACCAAGCTCCTCCAAGATCCGGAATTCGCCAAGACCGGCTTCAAGAACAGCTCGGTTTGGCTGGCGCAGATGCTGCAATCCGGGAAGATCCCCGACCTGACCGGCTACCACCCGCCGCTGGTGGAGGGGCAGCCCAAGCCCGCCTCGCAGGAGAACGCCGAGCGCCTCGAGCGCGACGTGCAGAAATTCCTCGCCCTCACCGAGGGCAAGGGCGACTTCGGCAGCAAGTTCGAGGTCGGCCTCAAGCATTTCTCCAAGGAAGTCAGCAAGCCCACCACGCTGGCCGCGATGACCCTCGCGCCCTTCGCGGGCGCGGGCTGCGAGATGCTCGGCCTCTGGAAGTTCCGCAATTGGGGCATGATCGGCCGCGGCATCGGCTGGTCCGCGGGCGTCGCCGGCGAGGCGGCCGCCTTCACCTATTCCAGCAAGGCCCTGGATTCCTATTTCTACACCTCCGAGGGCGTGTGGGAGAACCACAAGGGCGATCTTAAGTCGAATATCCTCCTGTTCGGCGCCATGCGCGGCGCGCACACGACCAGCGCCGCCTTAAGCGAGCGCTTCCTCGCCACCGGCCCGCGCGGCTTCAAGTGGGCGGGCGGCTACGTCGCGGGCGAGTCGAGCGCCGCCGGCCTGGCGAAGAGCCCGACCGGACGCCTGCTGAACGTCGGCAAGGCCGCGGGCCCCGGCGTGCCCCAGCTGACCGTCAACGGACGGCGCCTGGCGACGGTGCTGGACCACGGCTTCGCGATCGGATCCATGTACGCCGCCGGCAAGGCCAACTACAAATTGGGTTGGTCGAAGCACGACGGCACCTTCTCGGACACCCTGCTCATGTACGTCCAAGCCATGGCCGGCTTCCGCCTGGCCAACGGCCTGACCGGCGGCAAGCTTCAGCTCGGCATGATGGAATCGCGGATGCGCATCGAGAACATCAAGGGCCGCAGCGAGATCGTCGAGCTGCAGGGCAAGATCGACGCCGCGAAGAAGGACGGCAAGACCTCCAAGGACCTGATCGAAGCCCTCGAGAAGGAGCTGCAAAGGCTCCAAGACGCCGAGCAACAGGCCGCCGACAAGGCCCCCGCCGCCACGCCGGCTCCGGAAGGCATGCTCAAGCTCTTCGACGCCGTGCCCAAGGACCTCACCCTCACCAAGTCGGAAGGCGGCCAGAAGCTCGAGGTGACGCTGCCCAAGGAAGGCGAGCAGACCTCCCTCGACGCCTTCCTTCCCCTGGGCGAAGGCCAAGGCCTGCGCGTCTCGCGCGAGAAGGACGGCAGCCTTGTCCTGCACCACGAAGGCAAGACCGAATTAAAGCCGGAGGCCAAGGCCGAGCCGGCGGAACAGAAGGGCGGAGAGTCCAAAGCCGAGGCGCCCGCGGATACCGCGGGGACGGCTCCGGCCGAGCCCAAAGCCGAGGCCAAGGAAGAGGCCGCCCCCTCGGTGCCCCCCGCGCCGCTGGAAACCGTGCTGCTCAACGGCAAGACCTTCGCCCCCGGAAATTCCGCGAGGCTGGTCCACGGCGACGTGCTGAACGTCGCCGGCAAGGAGATCCGCATCGAGATCCCCGAGCCCCTCCTGAAGGAATTGGCCTCGACCCCGCGCGAGCACCAGATGAGCCTCGCCCGCGCCATCGCGAAGGCGAAGGACCCGGCCGCGCTCTTCAAGATGCTGCGCGAAAGCCCCTACCAGGGCGGCGCGGAGGTCTTCGTCGCCGTCGCCGAGGTTTTCTCGGGACGCCGGCCGCTGGAGAGCCTCCCCGTCGAGATGGGCATCCAGGGCAAGGTGAAGTCGCTGCTCGAGACCCAGGTCGCCGAGCTGAAGAAGGCCGGCCTCGGCCTCGATCCCGCCACCGAGCTCAAGGGCGGGGTGATCGACCCGCGCCTCTCGCCGCTGGAGATCGAATTCCAGACCCTCAAGGCGATGGAAGCGCTCAAGCTGCGCGTCGGCCGCGCCCGCACCCTGGCCGAGGCCCTCGAGACCCTCGGCGAGTCGCCTTTTCAGAAGATCGGCGGCGTGACCACCAAAGAGATCTTCGACATGTTGGGCCACGAGCAGCTCAAGGCCGTCGTCGAACAGGCGAAGAAGAGCGAGAGCGCCCTCCTCGAGAAGGTCGGCATCGCGGAGAAGCGGCTGAAGCTGGAAGAAGGCAAGAAGCGCCCGGACAAGGCCATCATTTCCGAGCTTAAAGAGAAGATCGACGAATGGAAGGCCGGCGCCGAAAAATCGAAGGAGCTCTCGAGCGCCCTCGAGAAGGCCCTCGAGGAGCACCTCAAGGATCAGCAGCAGGCCAACGTCGAGACGGATCCCGCCAAGCTGGTCGAGAGGCTGCCGGCCGATTTCGGCATCCGCCAAAAGGGTCGCGACGCCGTCGAGCAGGCCAACGGCAAATTCGAGAAGAGCCTCAGCGATAAGGAAGTCAAGACCGCGATCTCGCTGGTCAAGAAATACCTCGACGTTCAGGCCAAGGAGGATTTCCAGGCGGCGCAGAACACCCTGCGCCACGCCTTCGACAACGCCACCCCGCAGGCCCGCGTCCTGTTGCGCCGGGCCAGCGAGGCCGAGATGGAAGTCCTGCTCAAGGTCTACTTCGGCGAGGCCAACGCCCGCGAGCTGCCGGCCGCCCAGGCCTATCAGACGGCGACGCTGCTCGGCCACTCCCGCGCCAAGCAGGAGCTGGGCATCCTGCAAGACCTCAACAACCCGGGCGAGAACGTCGAGCTGGTCCGCGGCGATCTCGATGCGCTGTCCAAGAAAGTGGACGGCAAGGCCCTCGTCTTCCGCAGCCACCCCGCCAACAAGGACGGCCAGCAGCTCGTCTTCACCAAGGGCGAGATCCTGGGTCTGGCGGAGCAGGCGAAGCAGGTCTTCGCAGGCCGCGAGGCACAGGGCGGCAGTCATCCCTACCGCGGTTCGCCGGACAACACTTACCAAGGCCAACATTCCGACACGCAGGCCTTCTTCGATCCCGCGACGCGGAGCTTCCAGACCTGGGTCGTCCATCCCAAGGGACTCTCGCGCGTGAAGGTGACGCTCGACGCCAAGGGCGAGGTGGAGAAATTCGAGATCAAGTACGCCGCGAAGCCCGAGGCCTCCGGCAAGGGGCAGACCAGCCTGCTCACGCCGCCGAAGCTCGAGGAGCTGAAGGGCGAGGTCGACAAGGTAATCTCCGTCGAGGGCGTGCGCGTCGAGTACGACGCCCTGCTGAAGGAATTTCCCTTCGACGTGCCGGGCGTGACCCGCGCCGAGCGGGCCTTCGACGCCATCGCCAAGGTTACCGACAAGATCCCCAGCCTGCCCAAGCTGCCGAAGTTCGGCAAGGACGCGAAGGCCGACGCCAAGACCGAGGGCAAAGACCCGAAGGACCCGCCCGCCGACGGCGCCGCTCCGGCCGATCAGGCCGCCCAGCCCGCGGGCAAGGCGCGCAAAAAGTCCGACAAGAAGGATTCGGCCAAGGATTCCAAGGCCGACGCCCCGCTGGCCGGCGGGCTTCGCTCGCTCGGCCGGGACAGCAGCAATCCCCTGGTCTCTTTGTTCTGGGGCGCCGTGGACTTCTTCTCCCGCAAACCCGAGACCGCCAAGTCGGAGACCAAGGTGGAAGACGCCTCGGTCATTCCTCCGGCCGCTCCGCCCCCCAAGGTCGAGGGCGGCAATCGCCCGACCTTGCCGGAAGGGCTCAAGGTCCCCGACGCGAAGGTCGCGATGGGCGAGCTGGGCGGCTTCGAGAAACCGGAGTCGCTTGAGATCCATTATCCCGCCAACGCCGTGATGGGCGAGGCCTACGCCAAGACCCACGAGGGCGCGGGCCGCGCGGAAAATCAGGACGGCGTCGCCGCCACCTACACGCCGGCGCGCGACCTGGTGATCGCGGCCGCCGACGGGATGGGCGGACATGTGGGCGGAAAAGAGGCCGCGCGCATCCTCCTCGACAATTTCATCCGGCAGGTCTCCCAGGGACAGGAGATCCACGAGGCCTCGCAGCTGGCGAATAAACAAATCATGACCGAGTACTACAAGCCCGAGGCCGGCAAAAAGAGCCACCCCGGCGCGGGCATCGTCGTCCTCAAGGTCAATCGGCCCGAGGCCCACGGCGCCCCGCACACGATGGAGGCCTTCTGGGGCAGCGATTTGCAGTTGACCCTCTACCGGGCGGCCCCGGACGGTCGCGGCTCCTGGATCTATTCCACCCTTCCGCAAAATTGGGGGCGCATGTCCGTCGACATGGCCAAGGACTACGGTCCGATGGGCGCGGGGCGCGACCTGAACGGCAACGCCCACCGCCTTGGCGCCAACGTGGAAAACCCCGCCGGCACGCCGAAGTTCCGCCTGCTCGAGACCGCCGAGGGCGAGGTCTTCGACCCGCAGACCGGCTTCCGCCCCGCCGAGGGCCTGAATAAAATCGCCCTCAAGGACGGCGACGTCGCCATCGCCGGCTCCGACGGCCTCTGGAAGAACATCCCCGACCGCAACCTGGCCTACGAATGGACCAAGGACGCGAAGACCGCGAAGGAGAAGGCCCAGATCCTCGACGCCAAGGTCCGCGAGCGAATGAAGATCGCGGAAGAGGCGGACGCCAAGTTCGAGAGCGGCGAGTTGTCCAAAGACGACGGGCGGATGGCCTTCCAGTCCGAGGGCAAGGAGCTCTTCATCGATTACCGAGGCAACGTCTACGACCAGGCCAAGGACGGCAAGCTGGTCGACCACTTCGAGGCCGACAACTTCAGCGTCTTCGTCTACATCCACGGCGCCAAGGGCGCGCCGGACGCCGCGCGCGTCGACTCCCCGCCGCCTTCGGGACCTAAGCCGGACGGCGAGACGGGCGGGATGCGGAAACCTTCCGATACGGAGCTTTCCGACCCCGACAAGACCGGCGTTTGGAAGCGACCGGAGGGCTTGAAGGATGCGCCGAAAGACAAGCCCTCGGATCCTCCCGCGCCGGACCCCGAAAACGAGGTGACCGTCGTCCGGCCCATGCCGCAGCCGCCCAAATCCGATCCAAACCCTTAGCGGGGGATCCGGCCCCGGGTACGGCCGTGGTCCCCGCGCATCAGGCCCATCCGCAAAAGTCTCGAGGCGTCTTCGAGCAAGGCCTCTACGAGCAGGTCTTGAAGAACGCCCGCGTCGCGGCGCAGGCCGAGGCCTACAATCATACCCATCGCGATTCGCCGTACGTCGCCGCCGACAACGCCCATCCCTTCGTGCTTCGCTTGGACGGCGAGTCGGGGCAGGTCCTGCCGGAGGGAAAATCGTCGAGTGTCGTGATCGAGATCCGCTACCAATTGCGCCCCGACGAAAACCGCCTCGTCCTCGATCCCGAGACCGTCCGCGGCCTGGAGGCGACCTTGAGAGACCTGCCGGAAGGGGCCGAGGTGGTGAAGACCGTGGTCGAGGCCCTGCTGGACCTGCCGCAATACCCGATCGTCCTGCCGCGCGGCGCGCGGCCGGCACTGGAGGGCGGGGCTCAGGCGGATGGTTCCCTGGTGTTGCCGCTCGCCGATCCCGCGGTCCTGCAATTCAACCGGGGAGCCTTGCATACGAGCGATACCAGCAACGTCGCAATGACCGTCATGATGGGCGGAGAATCCGCGGCCGTGAGGCATTGGTACCAGGTCGGCACCTTGAGCCTCGACGCCGAGGGTCGCATCGTCGGCTCGGCGATGGGCCGCCCGGATTTCCAGTCCCCGCGCGGGACGCAGTACCGCAAGGGGATGAATGTCGGCGGCGACGAGATCCCGGTGATCCTTTATGGCGACACGGTGATGTGGCAGGGATCGCTGAGCGGGCTCAATCCCAAGCAACAGTCGGCCATGCTGGCCCTCTTCGACGCGAGCGCGAAGCGCCGCGCCGAATTGCAGGCCGAAGACGCCTACGCGGTCGACGCGATCTTGGGTCAGGGCCTCGGCAAGATGGCGCTGGATTTGGGCGGGATCGTCTACGACGGCAAGGCCTTTCGCAGGCGGGGAGATCAGGGAGCCAACCGGGTGACGCTCCAGGTCCTGCGCGACGGCGAGGGCCTGCTGCGGGTGGCGGTCGCAGGCGAGGGAGGCGCGGCTCCCCAGCGCCCCTGGGCCCACGCCCGTCCGGACGCCGTCGAGGCGCCGGTCGGCAAGATCGAATTGGCCTTCGAATACGACCGAGACGCCACCCTGTCGCGAGGCGGCTTCGCCTTTCCCGCCCTAAAGCGCTTCGAATACCGCGTCGAGGCGGGGACCGAGCAGGCCCAAGAGATCGCCGCGCTAATGGAATTTTTGAAAAAATCGTTCGGCCAATAAAAAAAATGCCTTGATCTTGTACCAAAAGACAACTTTTAGCGGGGAATCGCGATAAGCACCTAAACGACCGGCATCGAAATTAGCGAATATATCCGCGGCCTTGCCGGTCGGTTCCCGATTTTTCGCGATAATGAGGCACTCCACCGCATGCGGGGGGCGCTTCGCACAGGTACCGGGTGGTCGGCTTTCGTAAGGTTCCGGTATCTCTCAAGAACTCCGCCGGGGGGCGGGGTTTAAGGCATGACCAAACACGGGGGCACGTTCAAATTATCCGGGGAAACCCGTGATTTGTTGAGGAAAAACAAGGATTTCTTCGAGCAGATCTCCGCCTTGCACGCGGAGGGTCCCGAGCAGATCCCCCTCAACATCCAGGGTAAAGACCCCGAGGCTCGCACCGAGGCCAAGATCCAGGCCAACGGCGACGTCGAGGTCACCTTCGTCTATCCCCTGGACGACAACCCCCAGGCCGAAGACGGCCGCATTTATCTCCGCGACACCTTTCTCTTCG
>JADYZQ010000003.1 GCA_020853015.1 Deltaproteobacteria bacterium | reverse complement strand
GAGAACAAGGCCCTGGCCCAGGAACTCCTGGCGATCGCCGGTGAAACGGATGGGATCTTGTCGTGCGAAGGCTTTCTCGGGCTTGGGGCGCGCCTGAAGGGCTCGGGCCGTCTTCGAGAAGCCGCGGCGATTTTTTCGGCCCTGCTTCAGGACTCGCTGCCGTTTGAGGTTCGCGACCGGGCCGCCTCCGAATTGGATTCCCTGCAGGGCAGGGGTTCCTCGGGGATGCGCACCGAATTTTTGCTGTCCCGTTTGGCTCGGGACGCCTCGGATTATCGCGCGATCCTCCCCATGGTCCTCGGAACGGCGGTTTCCTCCTTGGTGCGCGGCGTTTCGCTTTCCCGAATCCAGGGCTGGGCGGCGCGACTCTCGGCGGGCGGACTCGCCTTCGCCGCGGAGGTTCCGGCCTTCGCTTTGTCCGCCCGGTTTCTGGCCGCGGGGCGCGACTCCGGTGAGGCGGGGCGTGTCGGGCTCGTCGCGGAGTTGGGTTCGGCGGCCTTGAGCCTGGGCCTATTGAGGGTATTGGGGCAGGCCGGAATCAAGGGGGCCGGTTTGTTGGAGGGGATAGGCCATCCCGGTATCCCCGCCCGCAGTCGGCGCTCTCTCGCGGGTTTATTGCTTCCGCAGGCCTTGATGGTCGGCGGTTTGTTGATCGCCCGTCGTCTCGAAGAAGGCCTTCGGTGGCGTCCAAGGACGGACGACGCCACCTCGCTGGTGGACGCGGTTTCAACCATGCTCTGCCTTCACGTGGGTTCAAGCCTGGGGCGAGTCGCTCTGGGCGGGGGCCTCGCCAAGCTTCAATTGGAAGCCGAGTATCGCAGCCGCCAAGCCCCCTTATCCTTGCCGCGGTGGTTCCCCGAGAAAGCGCTGGTTTCCGGATTGTCCTTGATGAGCCAGGAAGGCGGGGTTCGCTCGGGCGAACCGCCCCCATCGTCGAGAAGCTTCGGCATGAAGGAACTTGCGGCGCTCAAGGGGAGGCTTGCCTCCTCCAGGCAGGAGGCGCCCGAGCGAATGCCCGACTTGGTCGTCGCCTTGATGAAAATCGCCTTCAGCGACCGGGCCTCCCCCGAGGTTCGCAAGGAGGCGGGACGGACCTTGTTCAACGACGGGTATTTTCGCCACTGGCAGGAGCGCTTGATCGCCGAAGTCCGGCCGCAGGTCGAAAGGCTGAGCGGGCTTTCCGAGGAAAGCCTGGCCGACTTGGCGGGCAAATGCATGGCGGCCCTGGAACTCCGGCTCGCCAAGGGCGAGGATCGGCAAGCGGCGGAATTGCTGGGCCCGATCGTTTATATGGCCTTCCGTTCGCAAAATTCGGCCATTCAAAATAGGATCGCCGAACTCCTGATCGGCGCCTCGAATCCCATCGTCCGACTCGGGGCCTTGATCCATGAGTTTCCCGGGCTGAACAATTCCGTTCTGCGCGTCCTGCAATGGGACCAATACGAGAGGGTGCTCACTTTCAACGACCTGCTTTCGGAAAATCCGGGGCGTCGGACCTTGGGCAAGGCCTTGCTGGCCAAGTTTGCGGCGGCCGAAAAAGAATCCGGGTCCCGATATCGCCCCATCGAGAGCGTGGTGGCGGCCTTAAAGAATCCCGCCCTGCTCTCGGAAATTCACCTCGTCATGGTGCCGGAAACCGCGATCACGAAGGAGGGCATCGAATACCAGGTGGAACGGCTTTTCGCGCCCTCGTTGGCCGGCCTGCGGCCCAAGCTAAGGAGAAGGATCTTGGCCGAGATCGCCGACGAAGCCATGCGCAAGGCCGAGGACACGTCCTGTTCCCGGCTAAGGGAGATTTTTCAGGACGAGGGGCTCGGCACCTTCCCGCGGGGCGCGCCCATGAAGTTCTTTCCCGGGATAGCCTCAAGCAAGCTGCGCGAGCTGGTCGCAAAAAAAGCGGTCGGCCAAGAAGAGGCCTCCGCCTTGGCCTCGGCCTTCGGCCGCCTGTTCGGCGAATTGGACCGTAATATGGCGGCGGAACGAGAGACCCTTCCGGGGTATTTGAAATTCGTCCATCCCTTCTTAAATTGATCCAGAGGAGCTTTGGCGCGGGGGCTCCGTTTAATCTTGCAACGGATATTGGACCTGTGGAATTCTCGATATCATTGCTTCCTATAGAAAAAGGAGGGGGGTTCCTTGTTCAAGAAATCGTTGCCGATATCGCTTATAATCTTAACCGTCCTATTTGGGGCTTCCCTCGCCGAGGCCGCCCCGATGACCTTTACGGTCAACACCGTCAATGACATCTCCGACCCGTCTCCGGACGGGATTTGCGACGACGGTTCGGGCAATTGCAGCCTGCGCGAGGCCGTTCAAGAGGCCAACGCCAACCCCGGCGAAGACACCGTTCGTTTCGCCTCTTGCGGCTCTCCCGTTTGCGTTTACCTGCTTTCCTTGGGGGGCGTCGACGAGGATGACGCGGCTACCGGGGACTTGGACGTCAACGACGACTTGATCGTTATCGGAAACGGGCGCGGCGTCACCGTCGTTGACGGCGACGCGCAGGATCGCGTCTTCGAGCTGTATACCGACCCCGCCGATCCGGCCATCCGAGTGAGCCTCTCCGGCCTTACCATTCGAAACGGGGACGCGACTTTGGGCGCGAACAGGCAGGGCGGTGGCGTCAGCTTCGGCGCCGACAACACGGAGAACATCTTCATCTTCGACGAGATAGAAATCGCGGGCAACCTTGCCGACGAGGCCGGCGGGGTGTTTCTCGGTCTCGGCACCTCGACCTGGACGAATTGCCACATCCTCGGAAACACGGCTGCCGGCGCGTTATCGGTGAACGGCGGCGGCGGAGTCGGCATTATCAACGGCAGCCATTCCTTCACCGACTGCGTGGTGGACGGCAACACGGCCACGCGAGGCGGCGGGATGACCCTGTCTTCCCAAGTCGAATTGGATCGGGTGGTGCTCAGCCGCAATCGGGCGATTTCCGCGGATCCCTTCGAGGGGACGGGAGGCGGTTTGTACGGCGCGGGCGGCGATCCGCCGATTTCCATCCGGGATTCGATCTTGCGGGAGAACGAAAGCAGCCACGATGGCGGAGGGGCTCGCATTTTCGGCGCCTTCCAGATTTCGGGCACGACCTTTCAGGACAATATTAGTC
>JADYZQ010000002.1 GCA_020853015.1 Deltaproteobacteria bacterium | reverse complement strand
TGCGGCCGATCTCGCGCTCGGGCAGCGGCAAGGAGTCGATGCGCGGCGGGACTCGGATGTTGCGGATCTCGCTCATGAGACCTTCAAATTAACTTTCCGCAAGAGGGCTTAGCAAGGGGAAGTTTAGCACCCACGGCCTCAGGCCGGCAGGCCGTGGTCGGTCATCAGGTGCTCGAGGCAGGCTTGATAGGCCTGATGTAGGCGGTCCGCCCGAGGATCTTGGGCGAGGTATTCGGAAAACTTCCGCAGGGAGACCCATTGTTCTTGGGTCATAGTCATGTTTTTGACGTTGTGGCCGCGGTAGAAGATCTCGTCGCGAATCAGGTCGTAGTGAATGGACGCCACTTCCTGGTCGACGTAGAAGGTCAAGGTCGCCCGGTCCTTGCCCAGAAAAAGCCGGGCCTCGCGAAAGTAGTCTAAAGGAACCGGCGCCGCCCCCGAGGCGGAAGCCCCGCCCATCCCCTGGATTCCGGCTCCCCGCGTGTCTTTGAAAATCTCTCGTTCTTTTTTTTCCATGATGAAGGACCCCGTCCTGGAAAAGAAGCATATACTATGCCAAAAAACGCCTTCGGCACCCCCGTAAATTTTCAAAGTTTTTTCTTGAGAAAACAATGGGTTACAATTAGAGAGCTTCCTAGCCGGCGCAGGGGGATTTTCTCTTTTTGAGAAATTTTTCATATTGAGAAGCAAAAGGGCAAAATGGCCATCGAACCCACAACCACCGAAAACGGACTACGCCTCGGCGACATCGAATTCATCTGGGCGCGAAACTCGCGGGACTTCTTCTTCTCGAACTCGATCCTGATCCACGACAGCCAGACAACGATCGTCGACCCCTCTTCCAATTTCACCTATCTCGAGCAGTTGGCCTCCCGCAAAGTGGTGCAGCAGGTGCTCAACACGCACTACCACGTCGACCACCGCTCGCTGAACCACCTGTTCCGCAATTGCCAGTTCATCTGCCACGAGAAGGACCTGGCCGCCATCCTCAGCTTCGACAACTACCTCAAGTACGCCGACAGCGAGCGGAACTCCGACTACGTCCTCTGGCTGAAGAACATCTTCTCCAGCCTCGAGATCCTGGACGGCTACGTGAGCATCCTGCTGAAGGACGAGGACTTGGTGCCCCTGAAGGACCACGCGGTTCGCGCGCTGCATATCCCCGGCCACACCCCGGGCCACCTGGCGCTGTTCTTCGAGGACATCGACCTGCTTTACACCAGCGACATCGACCTGACCCCCCTCGGCCCCTGGTATGCCAACATCTCTTCCGACATCGACGAGTTTCTCGCCTCGATCCGGCGGGTGAAGCTGTTTCACGCCCAATACTACGCCACCAGCCACGGCGGGCGTATCTACGACCGCGAGCAGTTTTTGGAAAAGCTGGAAAAATTCGAATCGGCCTTCGAGAAGCGAGACACGCGCCTCCTCGAGGCCCTTCACGAGCGGCCCCGCGACCTGAAAGAACTCTCGCAGATCGGGATCGTCTTCAAGAGCAGCCAGCTCAGCGACCCACTGAAGGCCTGCTTCGAGCGGCAGATGGTGGAGAAGCACCTGGAGAGGTTCGAAAGGCAGGGAAAAATTTATCAGGAAAACGGAATTTGGAGGCTCGCATAGGGGCGAATCTCGTGTTCGCCCTCCTTTCGGAGTTTGCGGCCCTAACCGGAAATAGAACCGGCACCAAGGCTTAACGCGCCAGCAAAATCCCCGCCACCGTCCCGCCGATGACCGAGACCCCGACCAATGTGCCGATGATGATCGCCTGGGTATGGTCTTCCTTCGTGTCCTCCCCGATGTTTTGCGTGGCGGTCTTTTGGATCTTTACCTCGTCCTTTTCGGTGAAGACCGCGGGTCGGGTGTGACTGAAGTACTCGTAGGGAGTGACGAAGGCCTTGGGTTTGTAGGCGCCGCCTTGGGCGCTGCGGTTGGAACCGCAGGCGGCGAAGAGCGTCGCCAGGAGAAGCAGGGAGGAGATTTTTCGGATCATATTTTGGGCTTAGTGGAGATCCGAATCAGTGTCTAGAAAAATTACACCGAAAACGACGTCCCGCAGCCGCAGGTCGATTTCGCGTTGGGGTTGCTGAAGGTGAAGCCCGAGCTCATCATGTCGGAATGGTAGTCGATCGTGATGTTATTCAGGTACAGGTAGGCCTTGGGATCGACGAAGATCTTGAGGCCGTTCATCTCGAAGACCCGGTCGCCCTCCCCCGGTTTTTCCTCGAAGTCCATCTTGTAGGACAGGCCCGAACAACCGCCTCCGGCGATGCCGATGCGCAGGCCGTGGCCGGGCTTGTTGTTGGAGACCATCAGGTCCTTGGCCTTTTGAATGGCATTATCGGTCAATTGAATCATGGGCGAAATCCTCCGCAAAACATCGCTAGGTCCAAATTTCCATGAAACCCCTCAAGAATCAATAGCTTCTTTCTCCGGCCCCGCGGCTCAGGCTTGGGGGCCCCGCTCCCGCAGGCGCCGCAAGGTCGCCACGGTCTCAGCCACGACCCGATCGATCTCCGCCTCGGTGTTGTCCTTGCCCAAGCCGTAACGGATCGAGCACTTGGCCGCCTCGGCGCTCAGGCCCAAGGCCCGCAGGACATGGGAGGGCTCCGGCTCGGCGGAGCTGCAGGCCGAACCCGAGGACACGGCAACGTCCTTCATCTCCATCATCAGGACCTCGCTGCGCACCCCCTTATATGTGACATTGAGGTTGTTCGGGAGGGATTCCGTGGGATGGCCGTTGCGCAAAAGCCCCTCCAGCCCATGGCGCAGGCCCTCCCAAAGGCGATCCCGCAGCGCCGCGAGGCGCTCCGAAACCTCCGAAAGCTCGCGGGCCGCCAGCTCGGCCGCCTCGCCCATCCCTACGATGCCCGGGACGTTGAGCGTGCCCGAGCGCAGGCCCCGCTCGTGGCCCCCGCCGTACAACTGCGGAACCAGGCGCACCCTGGGATTTTTTCCGCGCACGTAGATCGCGCCGACCCCCTTCGGGCCGTAAAATTTATGCGCCGAGAGCGTCAGCAGGTCGATCCCCGCGGCCTCCACGTCGACGGGGACTTTGCCGAGGGCCTGGGCGGCATCGCAATGAAACAAGACCCCGCGCTCCTTGGCGATCCGCCCGATTTCCACGACGGGATGCAGGGTGCCGATCTCGTTGTTGGCGAACATGAGGCTGATCAGGATCGTGTCGGAGCGAATCGCCCGCCGCAAGGCCTCGGGATCGGCGCGGCCGTAGCGGTCCACCGGCAGGATCGTCACATCGTAGCCCCGCTCGGCCAGGCGCCGCGCGGGATCGAGGACGGCCCGGTGCTCGGTGGCGCCGACGATCAAGTGCCGGCCCTGCTCGGCGCGGCTCTCCGCGATCCCGAAGAGGGCGAGGTTGTTGCCCTCGGTGGCCCCGCTGGTGAAGACGATCTCCTTGGCCTCGGCGCCGATCGCCCTCGCCGCCTGGGCGCGGGCCTTCTCGACCGCCGCCTCGGCGCGCCAGCCGAAGGCGTGCTGCCGGCTGGCGGCATTGCCGAAGTCCTCGCGAAAATAAGGCAGCATCGCGGCCAAAACCCGCGGGTCGACGGGCGTCGTCGCGTGATGATCGAGGTAGAGGAGTCCTTCCATAATCGCCCTTGTCCCCTCGGCGGGGCTTTGCTAATCCCCTGCCATTGTTCCTTCCTATTTTAGAAGGAAAAAACACTGAACAAAAGCCGAGGTTTTGCCATGCAGGATGCCGTCCTTAAAGCCCTAAGCCAGGTCCAAGATCCCGAGATCCACCGGGACCTGGTCTCGCTCAACATGATCCGCGACCTCGAGGTGAAGGATGGCACGGTCTCCCTGCGCGTGGTCCTGACCACCCCGGCCTGTCCCTTAAGGGAAAAGGTCGAGCAGGACGTGCGCGCGGCCCTGCAGGCGGTGCCGGGGGTGAAGGAGATCAAGATCAAGATGGACGCCGAGGTGCGTTCGGGCAACCGCCCCATGCCGGGCGGGCGCCTCGAGTCGGTGAAGAACATCATCGCCGTCGCCAGCGGCAAGGGCGGCGTGGGCAAGTCGACCGTCGCCGTCAACCTGGCCCTCGCCCTGGCCCGGA
>JADYZQ010000001.1 GCA_020853015.1 Deltaproteobacteria bacterium | reverse complement strand
GGTGAACAAGACCTCGCGCGCCGGGATGACGACGAACTCGTCCAAGGCCTCCTGCGAGCGCTGCGTCTCGGGGTCGAACCAGCGCAGGCTCTCGACTTGGTCGCCGAAGAACTCGAGGCGCACCGGCTTCTCCAGCTGGGGCGAGAAGACGTCGAGGATGCCGCCCCGCCGGCAAAAGCTGCCGGGGTCCTCGACGATGGGGACGCTTTGGTAGCCGGCGGCGAGCAGCTTGCGTTGGAAGTCCTCGCGGGGCAGCTCCTCCTTGGCGACGACGTAATCGGAGTGATCGCTGAAAATGAACTTGGGCGGCAGGCGCCGCATCAAGGCCGACATCGAGAACAGCGCGATGTAAGGCTCGCGTCGCTGCAAAAACCCGTGCAGCGCCGCCATCCGCCCGGCCAGGGCCTCGGGGTTGGGGCTTAGGCCGTAGTAAGGCAGGATGCCGTGGGGCGGCAGTTGGAGAATCGGCTCCGAGGAGCCCAGGAAAAAGCTTAGGTCCTCATGCAGCTCAGCGACGGCCTTGGGGCTGGGAAGAAAGAGCAAAAGCGGACCACCGCGACTTCGAAACAGCCGGACCAGCGCATAAGCCAAGGCCGAGCCGCTCAGTCCGCTGAAGCGCGGCGGCGCGGCCCCTGCCGTCCGATCGAGGAATTCCTGAATCTGGTTCATGCGGGAGCGACTCTCCGGTTAGGCCCGCCGCGAAGCGGGCCGCCCCCTCATAAACCCCGCCTCCCCTTCGGTCAAGAAGCCTGCGCTGTATTAAGCAACGGGTCGGCGAGAGGGGGTCAAGCTCCGGAATTCTCCGCCAGGCGATCGTATTCCCGAAGAAATCTTCCTACATAAACGTCCCAGTTACTCCCGAAGGCTCCTATATCCAATCTTTGATTCTCGCGGAGGTCCGGCAAATCCGGGTCCAGACGGAAGTCAATCAACCGAACTGCCGTGACTCCGTCCTGGCCAATCTCAACCAAGAAATTTTCGAGACTCGGATCGCCATGGTAATAGCCCTGCCCGTGCAAGAGCTCCAGTTGATCGAGCACCTGCCGTTTGATCAGAGGGAGTTGCTCGGGCTCGAGCGCTACATCCTCCAACAAGTCCAATAGGGTTCTTCCCTCGATTTTTTCGGCCACATAGCCGACGACTTTCCCGGTTGCCGGGCGATAAATGACTTCGAAAATTTCGAAGCCTATCCGATGCCCCTCATAACTCAAGCCGGAGTCGTATATCTCCCGATGGCGCGAGATCCTGGCATCGATGTTCTCTTCGATAAATTCGCAGTGCTGCAAAAAGACAGCCTGATGAGGATTCTCTTTATCCGCGAAGACTTTCATGGCCATCCCGTCTCCAAGCTGTCTTCCCAAGCGCGGCGATATTTCATCCACCGAAATCCTTTTCAGGGGACTCAAATCCCTGGATCTCGAAAATCCCCCTAAGTGGGCCTCCGCGGGCATATTCTCGGCCAAAAACCGAAGGCTCAAGGGGTCGAAGGCCAAGACATCCTGCCACCCGAACGCTTCTTGCTCGTCCCGGAGAATCCTATCCCATTGCTGTTGGACCAAGGAAACGCCGTCAAGCAGCGCCGCCCTCTGAACGGGGAGCCGCCCCAGCACCTCCATGGGAAGCGCGCCTTCCGCCACCAAGCTCAGGATGGCCGCGACGGGCATTTCCCCGTGGATCAACATGGACCTTCCCTGGAAATTGGCTCGGGTTACGATGGGCAAATCACCGTCCGGCATAACGACCCGAACGGCGGTCTCCAATAAATCCGCGTCAGGGCTGTCCCCTAGTCGCCAACCGGACTTCCAAAGCGCGATCGCCAATTCATTTCGGGTCGCCACGAGGGCCTCTTGCGGAGTTTGACTACCTTGTCTCAACAATACGCTGAATGGCTGAAGGGTCTCGAAGGACACGAATTCCACCCGTTCCGGAACCGGGTCGACCCTTTGCAAGAGCAGAAGCCGCATGCCCATTCCTATGGGACCGACGCCGGCCCTGGAAAGATCGAGCAGAGCCGCCTCGATCTCGTAGCCGATCCGCGCCATCCATGGCCTTTCATGATAGCGGGTCGCCGGAATGGGATCGAACTCCTGCCTCAGGCCTCGAATACCACCCAAAGCGCGGGACCGGTCGTCGCCGGCCCCTTGCTCGATTTTTGCTTCCGCCCCCGTCCGAACCCTGCCCTCCAGCAAGAAAAAGAGCGCGCCATTCGTGGGCCTCAGGATCTCTAGGGCGATCTCTCTATCCTCGGCTCCCGACTTTTCGAAGGCCAAGCGAAGGCAGTCCTGAAAGGGGCCGTGACCGCCGAGGGCGTTTTTTGGCTCGGCATAGAGTTTCGCCATATTTCTCAAGATTTGGCCCGCCTCTCCCGAGTTCAGTCGGTCAATGCCCTCCGACAGCCTTTGGTAATCGCGATATTCCAAGGAACCAACGATTTCCCTGGATTTCGACCCTCTCCTCATGTCGTGGGCGAGCGCCGCGGGATCCGTCGGAATCCGTGGGGGGGCCTTCCGCGAAACGGATCTTTGCGGGGAGCCATTTTCAGACTTCCCCGCCGTCCCCGAACCGGCATCTCGGGTGACAAGGCCCCTGCCGCCACGGCCTCCCCTCGGACCTTTGGACCTTCCCCCTCCGTCCGCGCTCGCATAAAAAGCCCCGGAGGCCATCGTCAAACTCTCGGAAGCGGGAATCTCAGTCGTCGCATCATTGGCCGCTTGCTCCAAGGGATCCGCCACTATTCCGATGCTTGGCACCGGCCGGTGGTAACCGCCGTCGTTGGCCGCCGCATCGAAGACCCCCGCTTTAATCGCCGCTCCCAGCTCCCGAACATTTTGAATCTCCGCATCCAACATGGCCAAGGCCGCGGGGTGCGTCAGCTCGGAGGGAAGATCTCTGAGAAAGTCGGCCTTCGCGCGCAAGGCCGATTCGTAGCTCTCCAACAACCCCAGGCCGTCCGCCGGGCGCTCCAAGTGCTTCTCCAAGGCCTCCACGCAGCCCCGTGCGCTTCGGTCCAGCTCGGACAGACGGTTATGATATTTTGCCCGGGCGAACCCTTCCGCCGATCGCGTCATCGGCCGAAACGCCGGTGCCGCCAAGGCGCCTCCCGCCTTCAACGCCGTCAAGAACACCAGGTTGTGCTCCCACTGATCTCGGCTTCCCAGCGTCTGCGCGAAAATCCGCTTCGCGTTGTAATCTCCCTGGACCAGCCCTCTCACATTCGCGCTCAGGTAATCCCAGGCCCCGAAGCCGACCAGTTCCGTCCCGAAACTCCCTCCGGTATGCGCCAGCTTTACCAGCGGGGATCTCTTCAGCCCCTGGAGCGTCAGACTGCTCGCCGCCTCCGCCTCCACCGTCATCGGCCCGTAGTTCTGGAGCGAGACTTTGGCCCCGCGGCGCTTGGCGATCCCATGTAAGACCTTCGCTTCGCTTGCCGCGAACACCTGCTGCGATATGCCCAAGAACGCAAACATCCCCGCATTGAACAAGAACTCCCGGCTTAGGACCGTTGCGTTCTCCAGCGCGCTTAAATTTGGATCGAAGAAGGGCTGTTCCATCACCCAGCCGTTCAACTGCCGATGCGCCACCGTGAAGGTCCCCACCTGCCCGGCGAATTGCAGTGTCGGAATCGCCTTGCTCGACACGTTACCCATCAAGGCCAGGCCTCGGATCACCGGCATTGCCAGGCGCGCCACCCCTCCGGCTCCCACCACCGTGAGGGCGTGGATCGTACAGGCGTTGATCTTCTCCGCCTCTTGGATCGTCTCGAACAGGATCCGCGTCTCTTGGGACGCCTCCAAAGCCTGGAACAGCTCCAGGGCCTCCTTCGTCTTCCCTTCGGTCAAGTAACGATGGACACGGGTGTAGTCCGATTGGCGGAAGCTGTATTCCTGGGCGAAGGTCAGATCTTCCCTCGTCAGTCCCCCGAGGTTGATGATCCCGTCGGTGATCCCCGCCGTTTTCATCATTCGTCCGAATTGCTCGATCCGCGCCTCCGTCACCGCCCACAGCTCCGCCTCGGCCCGCAGGACCCACAAGGCCTCCATCGCCGGCAGACCAGGGATCTCCAGCTGGACCAACTTCGCTTGGACCCTCGCCAGCTCCACATACCTTGGGGCCAGGACCTCGATCTCCTCCACGGCCTTCGCCCAATCCTCTTCCAGGTATTTCCATTCCAAATCCAACAAATCGCTCGCCGTGCCCGCCAACTCTTCCAACCATATCGCAGGTCCTTGCCCATCTAACTCTTCGAGGCCCTCGCGGAAGGTCGCCAGGGACGCCAACTCCTCCTCAACAACGCATCGTCTCCCTTCCCATTCCGCCAATTCCGCTTCGACCGCGGATTCGCCCTCGTTCTCCGATTCGTTCCCCGACAATAGGTCGACCCGATCCGAAATCGCCTCTTCCAGCAGGTTGAGATCCTCATGGAGCCTCGCCTCCAATGCATAGGTCCGAGACACCAGCTCCTTGCGGTAGGCCCTGAGGGCATGGGTCTCTTCGGAGGTCCACTCTCCCGTCGCCGCCTCCGATAACAGGGCCAACTCCGCCGATGCGGCCTCTACCGATAGGATTCCCTGCAACAACTTGGATTGATTTTCAGCAAGGGGCGGATTGGGAGAAACGGAGTCGGGCTGGTGCCCGCCCCGCAACCGGGCCGCCAAGGGGTTCCAGATCCCCGTCTCGAAAAAAGGCAATCGCGGCAGGAGAGACTCCAACTTTACCAACGCCTCTCGCCTGGAAGGCACTGTCTCGGTTTGCAAGCGCCTTTCATCGGGCGACATTTCCTCGATCGTCCGCCGGATTTGCCTTCCTACTATTCCCTGGAGTGTCATGGGCCCTCTTCCACGAAAAAAAAACCTCTCTCGAAGACGAAAATCCCCAGGTGGAGAAATTCAGCAATGAAAGAAAGCAAGGGCAGTGCCAACCGGTCGTGAGTTTATCCCATTGATTTCTAATGATATTATTATGAAGGGCCTGAATGGAGACACTCGGTTTTGAAATTTTATGAAACCGATTTTTGACAGCAAGCTCCTAGCCGAAGGGATTAGAACGGCCGTTTCGGAAGACCCGACATTTTCCCCTAGGTTTTTTTAAGGCACGGAATTCCCTAGGACTTTCCACCGATAATTCGCTACGATGGGCCAGTAACGGACGGAGGAATCATGGCATCCCCAGGTGGCAGCGGCGTCAGCGGCGGTCCCCCGCGCAGCGGGGTGGACATCGTCCGCAACATGTTCGACCAGGCCCAGGCCAAGCCGACCGACGCCCAACAGCAGGCCGCCAACCTTCGCGAGCAGACCCGCACCCAAGAGCAGACCCGCGAGGCCCCGCGCGGCACCGAAGAGCGCCCCGCGGAAGGCGCCGGCCGCGAGGGCGAGGCCCGCGAGAGCTCCCGCAGCCGCGAGGCCGGCGGCGAGCCCCTGGTCAAAGAATCCGACCTCGACGCCTTCTTGTCGCGCAATTCCAACCAGCAAATGCAGCGCGATGCCGGCCGCACCCTCACCAAGCCCCAGACCTTGAGCTCGATGAGCGCCCAGGCCTGGGGGGTGGCCAATTCGCCCAACACGCCAGAAACCGCGCGCGCCCTCATCCACCAGCGCCAGCAAGCTCAAGCCAACGCCCGCGGCGGCAACGCCGAGGGCAATCCCTCGGCCCGCGCCGGGACCGGCGCGCCCGCGACCGCCGCGCGCCCCTTGCCGACGGCGCCGCGCACCCCGCCGGGCGGCGAGCGCGTCGCGCCGCTGCTCATCCACTACGCCCGCGCCTACAGCTCAGGCGGCGAGACCGCCGCGCGCGCCTTTACCGGCCGCGCCTTCAATCCGGAGGGTTTCCTCAGCCAGGTGCAGCGCCTGATCCAAAACCAGATGGGTCCCGCCGGCCAGGCCTTCGCCCAGACCCAGGTCCCGGTCGCAGTGCAGGTGCGCGGCAGCCTAGTTTTCGTCAAGGACGGGAAAGAATTCCGCGCCTTCCGCCTCAACAAGGACGGCAGCTTGACCGAGCTGCCCAGCGAGGACGGCGGCGAGCACACGCTAAGCCCCGAGGCCGAGGCCCTGCTGGGCAAGGTGCTGCGGCAAAAAGGCATCCATCTGCGCAAGGAGGGGGGCTCGCTTAAAGAATCCGACAAGGCCCAGCAGGCCGAGGCCGAAAAGATGCAGGAAGGGCGCCTGCAGCGCCATGAGGAAGCCGTCGAAGGCGAGCTGGATTTCGAGACCCGCTTCGCCCTGCTGCTCCACGAGGTCCTCGAAGAAGGCCGCGACCTCGAGGCCGGCGCCGGCGCCGACGAACCGAGCTTCCCGGTAAAGAGCGATTGGGAGGCCTTCTTCGCGCGCATGCTCAAGATGGGGAACGAGGAGAAATCCTCCAAGAAGGCGATGGAGGCGGTGCTGGCCATGGTCTTCCGCGGCCTCTTCAAGAAAGAGGGCCAGG